>JBMYYN010000082.1:0-7941 GCA_049609445.1 Bacteroidia bacterium
TCTCCTCCACTTATTCCTTCTATTTGTCTTAAAGTCTTAGCCCAAGTGTATGAGATAAACCCAGATGATTTTCCTTCTGTTTTAGCTACATAGAACTCTGCTCCATACGCCCAACCGTCACCTGTGAGCAGCTCTCCGTCGAGATTTTCATTAAATGCAATCTGAGCATTGTTTCTATAATCTATCTGGTTTTCCATCCACTTGTAATATACCTCTGCAGAAGTCTCAAAACCAAGGTCAAAGTTTTTGAATAATCCCACTGCTACCTGATCTGCTCTTTGTGGTTTTACGTTCTTATTTACACTAAACCATTGGTCTGTCGGAAATGCTGACGCAGTATTGGTCGCTTGTTGGATATACTGAAAAGTTCTGTTATAAGACCCTTTCAGTGCCATGGTCGTCGTTAAGTTATAACTGATAGAAGCTCTTGGTTCTAAACCTGTGTAGGTGTTATAAAACTCCCCGTCTGCAAACGAATCTTTAACTGTAAGATCAGCTATCGGCTCATTTGTTTCTGGATTCTTCGTGTATGTATATTCACTTCCTCCTATATTAGAAAATGAAGAAAATCGAAGCCCGTATCTGAAATTAAATCTATTGCTTTTCTTATACTCATGGTCGATGTACCATCCGGTTTCCATTGCTTTTCTTTTTTCTATCTGCGTATCTTCGAATAGCACTTTAGACTCTTCATTGTTGGCAGCAAATAGTCCAGGATTGAAGTTGTGGTATGTAACCTGACCACCAAAATTCAATTTGCTTTTTTGACTAATAAAGTTGGTCCAATCAGATTTGATGTACGTATCCTTAATAGACTGGTCTAAACCGAAATTAGCGTTTTCAGCAAACTTGACATCAAAACCATAATTAAAATCACTAAAGACCAATGATGTATTCACAAACATTTTCGAATTTACCAAATGATTCCATCTCAAAGTGGCCGTTGAGTTACCCCAATTCAGACTAAAAAGCTCACTCAAACCAAGCACGTCTCTACCAAAATATCCGCTTAAATACAGTCTATCTTTTTCGCCGATATCATAATTAGCCTTGAGGTTCAAATCATAAAAGTAAAGCTTACTATCTTGGATACTCTCATCTGGGGCCAATGGCAAAAACACATCAGCATAGCTACGTCTACCCGCAACCATAAAGCTTGATTTGTCTTTCACTATAGGTCCTTCCAGTGTAAGTCTACTTGATATGGTTCCGATGCCACCTACTCCTGAAAATCTTTTAGCATTACCATCTCTCATTTTTATGTCTACAATAGATGAAAGTCTTCCTCCGTATTTAGCTGGTATTCCTCCTTTATACACTTCCAAATCTTTCACCGCATCGCCATTGAATACGCTAAAGAAACCTAACAAGTGGGATGCATTATAAACCGTAGCTTCATCAAGAAGTATCAGGTTCTGATCTTGAGAACCTCCTCTTACATTGAAACCACTATTTCCTTCTCCTGCAGATTGTATACCTGGCAGTAGCGTTATGGTTTTCAATATGTCAACCTCACCAAAAATCACAGGAATCTCTTTTATCTTAGCCGTTTCCATTTTCACAACACTGATTTTTTTATTCTCCACTTTTTTAGCTAGTGCTTTAGCAGAAATCACCGCAGTTCCTATTTCATTCGCTTTTGTTCCTAGTTCTACGTTTACCGTTTTGTTGTCGATTAGAGTGACTTGTTTTACTACATCATCATAGCCCAAGTACTTATAGGTCAAGGTATATGTTCCTTTTTCTAGAGATAACGAATAAAACCCGTACTCATTGGTAACAGTACCACCTCCAGAACTTACTAATACGGTAGCTCCGAGAAGTGTCTCCCCGTTAGAAGCATCTTTTACTCTACCACTTACGGTATACGTTTGTGCAAGTACACTTGATGTAAGTAAAACTAGAATTAATTGAAATATGTTTCTCATTTTCTTATTGGCGTCAAAACTATGTCTAACTCTAGACCTCAGAGTTAGTTTTTAGTTAATATTTATGTAAAAAAGGACTAAACAATAAACCATATCAAAATCCCTTAACACCATTTCTAACAAACGATAGTTCAGAAAGTTGAGATTACTGACTTAATAATTTCCTGCGTTTTTATTCTTGTGTAAAAAACACAATAGAATTACGACAAGTCTTTAGCATCTTTGCACCTCCAATGTTGGTATATATTCTGTTTGCGATAGGGTTTGTTGTGCTCATCAAAGGTGCCGATTGGCTCGTAGCCGGATCTGCTTCCGTAGCAAAGAAATACAACGTCTCAGATATCGTTATAGGACTCACTATTGTGTCCATGGGTACTAGTATGCCAGAGCTCATCGTGAACATCCTTGCCAGCAACTCCGGTGCGTCGGATATTGCAGTAGGAAACATAATCGGTTCTAACATCTCTAACATACTGTTGATTCTAGGAGTAGCTGCGGTGATATACCCTCTTTCCATACAAAACTCCACGATATATTCTGAGATACCTTATTCTATCATAGCACTGCTTCTGGTAGCTTTCGTGGCAAATGCTGATTTGTTTACCTCTGTAGACAGACATGTTATATGCAGAACAGATGGGGTGCTATTGATGATATTCTTTGCCCTGTTTATTTTTTATATCATCAAACTAGCCAAAGGTGGCCGTGCAGATATGTTGGAAGAGGCACCTGAGGAAATTTTACCTATGGGTAAATCAATTGTTCTTATCATACTTGGGATGGCAGGATTATTCTTTGGAGGAAAATGGGTAGTAGATGGAGCGGTGGCGATTGCATTGGATTTCGAACTAAGTGAAAAACTCATCGGACTAACGATAGTGGCAATAGGAACTTCTCTGCCAGAACTCGTAACTTCTGCAGTGGCTGCATATAAGAAAAATACAGATATCGCAGTAGCCAATGTGATCGGGTCCAATATTTTTAACCTTCTGTGGGTGCTCGGTTTTAGTGCTATTGTGAATCCGCTGAATTTTGACACTGCTATAAACACAGACATCTTTGTACTACTTGTGGCTAGTTGCTTGATTATCTTCAGTCTTGCTACAGGAAAAATCAGAAATCAAATCGGACGCCCCACAGGAATCGTATTCCTTGTATCGTATATCACGTACATCGTTTACTTGGTGATGAGAGGGTAGCTCTAAACCTTTTAGGTCAAATTACACTATATTTGAGTGATTTGAAAACCTTGTGCATCTTCATTCTTGTATTTACATCCCTGTGTTCATTTTCACAGACGCCTTTGTTCATGCAAAAAACAAGAAGCTTCAATGAAATAAATCCGGCTTTGCTTGGTTCTCAAAGCGACTTCGACCTTAGGCTTACTAAATCATTGAACGGCTTTCTACTATATTCCAATTATTCCGCACTATTGAGTTATAATCTGTCTCCAAAAACTGGTGTTGCAATAGAAGCAAACTCTTTTGCCGAGCTAAATAGAAAAACATGGTATATCGAAGATTCTTATTTCTCTTCTGTCAAGTTCAACATAAATAGAACAACACATGTGAAAAGCATGGAGTGTCACTACGGTGGTAATATCGGTTACTTCAGACACCGATTGGAGAACCCGACAATAGAGTGTGTACCCTCCACGTTTGATACAGGAAACTTCTTCAGCCTAGATTTAGGGGCACTTTGTGTGTACAAAAGAGTCGTATTCGGTCTTTCTTCGTTTCAAATAAACAAACCCAATTACTCTCTAGGAGATTCCAAATCGTCGAGGCAACCAAGACATTGCGGTTTTGTTGGATATACCCAATCCATAAATAAGTTTCTTTTGTCTGGAATTATTAAGGTTGAATATCAAGAACCCCATACCTCTCAAGAGTTCCAAGTAAATGCACAGTATAAATATCTAAAACTAGGGATAGGACAAAGGACAGACTTAGGTGCCTTTGAGAATACAAATAATTATAATGCTAGCTTGGGTTTACAGTTTAACAAGATTTCTCTATCCTACTCCTATCAATCAAATAACGCTTCGACATATAGGTTTAGAAATCAAATCCATCAGATGACAGCAGCGTGGCATATAAAAGGTCTGAAAAACAATACTGGATTAAGTCGTTTTATAAATGCAATAATGTAGTCAGTCAATTATATTTGAGGAACATGAAGTACTTTATTCTTGCATTTATCGTGTTATCCTCATTGAGCTCATACGCTCAAGACCTTACTCTAACTCAAAAGACAGGGAATGTAAATCGTTTTAATCCTTCACTGACTGGTGTGAACTCAAGTTTTGGTGTTCAATTGAACTATCGAAATCAGTGGCCAAGCCTTCCTGGAAATTTTGCTTTTAGCTCTTTACTAGTTAATTATAACCTAAAAAACAATTTGGGGTTTGGATTGGAAATAAACGATGATCGTGCGGGAAACAGCTTGTTTAAAGCCAACGAGCTAAAAGCTAACATGAATTACGCTTTTGAATTAAAGGACGTTGAAGTCCGATCAGGTTTAAACATAGGTTATGGACAAAGAGTCGTCAGTTGGGACAAATTGCGTTTTGAAGATCAAATAGACCCAAGTCAAGGGTTTGTAAGGGAAACTGCAGAGCAGTACAGCGGTGACCCTGCACACTATATGGTTGTTGATTTCGGGGCCTCAGCATATTACAAAGGATTCTTTGTTGGAGCTTCAGGCATACACCTTAATCAACCAAATGTGTCGCTATTTGAAAGTGAGATAGCACGAATGCCTATTCGATATGTGGGAATGGTTGGCTATCATAAATCGTTTAAGGATATAAATATAGGAGCCTTAGTAACCTATCAACATCAAAACACGTTTAGCTTGTTTGACTACCAGGTTACAGGTCAGTACAAGGTTTTTAAACTAGGGTATGGCTATAGAGATTCATATGGATATTATCAAAATCCAGGTTGGCACACCGGTAGTTTAGGTGTGCAATTTGACAAATTTGCTGTTGGCTATAGCTATGATTATATCAATATTGGCGGAGCCCGCCACTCACATGAAGCTACAGCTGCATGGTATATCAAAGGACTGAATCGTGAAAAGGGAATGAATAAGTTCCTAAATTCAGTTTTATAGGTCAACCACTACTTTAAACACGGTCTCACCTACCGCTTTCAGTGTGTTTTTGTCTATAGATTCCATATTGTCACTGTGTTTGTGCCAAAACTCTCCAAATCCTGTGTTGTTGGTCACATCATAATGGATAATATCCAATGTAGGAATTCCGCGAATGGTATTGATAAAAACGTGGTCGTCTACCAAATTACCTCCTTGTTGGTTTACAAAATACTTTCCATGTCCAAGTTTGCTGGCTGTCTGCCATACTTTTTTTACATACGGCTGAGCATATTGCCACGAGTTGCCTTCTACTGCGAAAGTCGCATTTTTAGGCCCTACCATGTCTAGTAAAATTCCAAAACGGGCAACATAATTCTTAACATGTGGAGTCTTTGACCAGTACTGAGATCCTAGGCACCACGAAGTTGCTTCACCTCGTCTATCACCCATATCTTCTGCATCAAAAAACACAATGTCTACTCCGGCATCCGGTCTTTGCAACTGAAGCTGTCTCGCTATTTCAATAAGAACTCCTACTCCGCTCGCTCCATCATTAGCACCGTCTGCAGGAGTCGTAGGATTTTCTGCGTCTTCATCCGCTTGAGGTCTTGTATCCCAGTGAGCACACAATAGTATTCTCTTCGTTTTTTCTAGGTTAAAGCTTCCTATTACGTTCTTTATATCTACATATTTACCCAAATGACTTGTAGCACTTCCTCTTTGAGTAAATGCTGTATCGCAGTATTCTGATAGCTTGTCCTGCAGATAGACCGCACAAGCCGCATGCTCTTCTGTACCCGGCACCCTTGGGCCAAAATCCACTTGCTCTTGTACATATCTATATGCACTATCCGAGTCAAACTCTATAGTATAATCTGGCTTTGTAATCTTGGGAGGAGTTTTTCCATCATCGCTCTTAGACGAATCTGAACAGCCACCTAATACGAACAGCAGCATACCAAAGACCACAAGCTTAGTTATATTTCTCATTTTCAAGTCCATTTCGTCTGTTCTATTTTATTTTGTATGAACTTCCTTCTCTGCTATCCATAATCTCTATCCCCGCTTCACTAAGAGCATCTCTTATTTTATCTGCTGTAGCCCAGTCTTTATTCTGTTTCGCATCTTTTCTGATATCCAAGACTAAGTTCATAACTCCGTCTAAGGCATCATTATTTCCTTCATCTTCAGGTTTTAACCCCAATATATCGAATACAAAAGATTCAAAAGTATTGGCCAACGTCTCCTTATCTTCCTTGGTTACTTTTAGCTTTTTAGCACCTATTTCATTTATCCATTTCACACCTTCAAACAAGGTTGCAATCACCTGTGGAGTTGCCATGTCATTGTTCATCTGTGTGTAGAGCTTTTCTTTCCACGTCGATACTTCAATGTCACTGCTCTCAGAAATTGGTAGGTCTACAAGGTTAGTTGCAGCTCCCATCAATTTTTGGAACCCTTTTTCTGCCGCTTGAAGAGCTTCATTACTAAAATCCAATGTGCTTCTGTAGTGAGCTTGCAATAAAAAGAATCTCAATGTCATAGGACTATACGCTTGCTCCAGAAGGTGATGATCTCCACTAAAAAGTTCTTCTATCAGCACACCGTTGTTTAAGCTCTTGGCCATCTTCTGACCATTGATCGTAATCATATTGTTATGCAGCCAATACTTGGCAGGAGTCGTATGATTACAAGCGGTACTTTGAGCTATTTCACTCTCATGATGAGGAAAAAGTAAATCCATACCCCCAGCGTGAATATCAAACTGTTTTCCTAAGTACTTTCCGCTCATCGCAGAACACTCTATATGCCATCCTGGGAAGCCTACACTCCATGGACTATTCCATTTCATGATATGTTCAGGAGTTGCTTTTTTCCAAAGTGCAAAGTCGTTTGGGTTTTTTTTCTCTTCTTGCCCTTCCAAGCTCCTTCTTTGTTCACCTGCACCTGCAATCAAGTCTTCTATTTTTCTTCCACTTAGTGCACCATAGTCATTCGATTCGGCATACTTCAAAACATCAAAATATACGGACCCATTACTTTCATAAGCAAACCCGTTATTCATGATTTCTTGAACCATTTCGACTTGCTCAATGATATGACCGCTAGCTCTAGGTTCGATACTAGGAGGAAGTATGTTCATCTTTCTCAAAGCGTCATGATACGCATTGGTATAACGTTGGACCACTTCCATAGGCTCTACCTTGTCTAGTTTAGCGATACGTCCGATTTTATCTTCTCCTTCATCCGCATCATTGAGAAGGTGACCTACATCGGTTATGTTTCTAAGATACCTGACTTTATAATCTGAATGTGTCAAATACCGAAACAATACATCCATCATCACAGCACCTCTACTGTGACCTAAGTGTGGGTCTCCATATACCGTAGGACCACATAGATACATTCCTACAAAAGGAGGATCTATTGGTTTAAACTCTTCGGTCTGTTTGCTTAATGTATTGTATAATTGAAGTCTAGAAGACATAACTGCAAAGATGAATGTTTTGATGGAAACCTAAAGCGATGGTTTTAAAGAAACTGCTCCTATTTATGTAATATAACCTTGTCCTTCCAATCCCCTCTCCTACCTGAACTCTGTGCAAGTTCTGCTGAAACCGTTCCTATATAAAATATACCGAGACATCGTTCACTTTCTTTTAACTTTAAAAATTCTCTGAACTCTTCACCTAATGCATATTTAGGCGAACTCCAGTATCCACCATACTTTTTTGTGCTAGAAAGAAACAGCCACATATTCTGAACAGCCATAGCTGTAGACGCTATCTCTTCAAACTCTGGAATAGGAACCTCACTCTGGTCTCTATCCATGCAAATAGCTACGATATGACTCACCAAAGTCTTTCTATTGTCAATGCTTTCAAGCTTGGCTGTGTTAAATCTTTCTGCCGGT
>JBMYYN010000083.1:0-7855 GCA_049609445.1 Bacteroidia bacterium
CAGCTTCTCCTCTAGAAACCAACAAATAATCTATCCCTAGTTTTCTGAGAGCAAATCGCACTGCTAGGCTTGATCCTCCCGTTCCAAATATGAGGGCTGAACTATGCCCACTTCTCATTATTCTGGTCAAACTCGTACTAAAACCATAATAATCTGTATTATACCCAATTAGTTTTTGTCCTTCTACTTTTATGGTATTAACAGCATTAAGCTTAACCGCCAAATGACTTATCCCATCCAAGAAAGGGATTATCTGCTGTTTGTGAGGAATGGTCACATTCAATCCATCCCACTGACCTTGATAAATTAAATCTCTTATCGTAGAAATATCTTTTACCTCGATAGCCTCGTATGAGAAATCATCTAACCCCAATCTTCGAAACTTTTCTTCGAAATACTTCGGCGAAAAGCTTTGCAGAACTGGATACCCTATGACTCCATATTTTTTCATTTCTCTTCTACACTGAATCTATCCATCAAAAAGACAATCGCTATAGCAACTATCATAATGACTATGGACACAACTAAATGCGGATCACTTCCATATAAGAAATTATCCGTCAATGCACTAAATGATTTTGGAGAAACACTTTCAGAAAACTTAACTACCTCCATCCCTTTGCTATTTATTCTAGTTTCCGTCACTTCTTGCCAAGGCCAAACCTTGTTCAATGAGCCAATAAGAAATCCGGTCAAAAGAGCCAATGTTGGGTTTGGATATTTTTTAAAAGTAAATGTCAGCACTTTGGCAAATGATAATAGCCCCACGACCATCCCAATTCCAAACATTACTATTATCATAGTCTCTGGGCCAAATGGATTATGCGTAAACTCCTCTATAGCAGGCATAATAATCGTATACATACCCATAAGTAAAAGCACAAAACTTCCTGACAAACCAGGTAGCATAAGTGCTGAGACTCCCACCACTCCTGCCAAAAACACAATACCTAAGTGCTCACTCCCTTGTGATGGGGCAGCTATAGTAATCCAGTATACAAGAGCCGCTCCGAGTACTAAAAATGCAATTTCCAAACCTCCCCATTTTTTAACTTGCTTGCCTATAAGTGGAACAGATGCTAGGATCAACCCGAAAAAGAAGCTCCAAATATGTACAGGATGTGATTGCAGCAGATTCACTATTAGCTTCAACCCAAATAAAAATCCTATTGCCATCCCTCCAAACAACTTCACTAAGAACAGTCCATCGATCTTGTTCCATACCGCTTTAAAACCCTCTTCTTTCAGAAGTTTAATCAAACCTAAATTGACATTGCTGATAGCTGCTAATAGACGAGCGTATATGCCAGTAATGAATGCCAGCGTACCTCCAGATACACCAGGGATCACTTCAGCTACACCCATTGCAGCACCTTTTAACATAGTTTGAATAGTTTCTTTCATATGGTAGTGGACAAAAGTAATAACTCCAATGCTCTATCGTTCTATATTCGCATCAGCAATGAAAAAAACTTTCGCTATTATATTACTTGGACTGAGCCTAATACTGGTTTTCGATAGCTGTAAGGCAAAAAAAAGGTACCGATACAAAGGCCCAAGTAAAGGGTGTAATTGCCCGAATGGGTAAGCAGTCAAAAATTTGTTTCATTTGTAACTCTATTTTAAAATGGCACTATCTATATACCGAAAACATACGTTCTTCGATGAGGCCAAAGAAATAGAATCCACATTAAACTCTTTGGGAATAGACACTCTAATAGTAGACGATGTCCCAGCAATAGACGTAACCTTCAATACCCGATCCGAACAGAATCCTGTACTCTTAAAAATTGATTCAACGAAATTTGAAGAAGCAAATCTTATACTTCAAGAAATAGATGAAAAAGCAATTTTGAATGTCTCATCCGATCATTACTTATTTGATTTTGAGACCTCTGAACTCTACGAAATTCTTCAAAATCAAAACGATTGGAGTTCATTCGATTTTAACCTTGCTAAGCATATCCTAAAAAAAAGAGGAGAAGAAGTCTCTGAGGAACAACTGAAATCCTTTAAAACTCAAGAAAACTTAAAACTTTCAAAAACCAAAAGAGCATCTGTAACTACTTTAATTTTGGGCTATACTTTTGGAATACTAGGTGGATTCATAGGAATTGTCATTGGTTATAGTATCTATTTCACTAAGCAAACATTACCAAATGGAGAAGTTCAATTTTCATATGACGACGCCTCTAGAAAACAAGGTAAAACAATACTATCTATCTCTATTCTAGTTTTTGTCATAGCATTCAGCTACAGACTTTATCAAAATATTACTTAGGAACCTTCCTAATCCAAATTCAAAATTACAGGAGCACCTTTTTCCTTTAATCGAGAATGAATAGAAGTTACCATGTCTTGAGCGGAAGAAAGCTTCGTTTCGATTTCAGACATCATTTTATTAGCAATATCTAGACTCTGATTAGCCGTAGTAGTCGGTCCATAGGTGCTACCCCATATGGTAGATCCAGCCGCTCCTATCCGATCATTTACAGTCGGATCGTTCTTTTCTCCTACTTTATTCTTACCCTTATCACCATACATCACGACGTTCATTTCTGCTAGCAGCTTTTTGAGGGCAAATACTTCTGCTACCAATTCTTCATCATCAAATGAAGCTCTACGCATAGCCACCTCTAGTGCAGATGCGTTCTTATTCAGTTTTCGGTACTTACTATTAATCACTTCCCGCCTAGAGACTGCTGACATATAATCTTCCAAAAACTTCTTCTTATCCTCAGCACTCGGTTCTCTGAGGGTGGGTTCAGTCAGAGCGTTGACTTCAAATGACTGTCCTTCGGATTCCCATGTAATCTCACCTTCCAATTCTTTGAATAAATGAGCATAATAAGTTCCCGGTACAACAAAAAAACCGTTATTTCCTTTTTCGTATGACTTTGCTCCAGAATGAATGGGCCATGTTGCAGAAGTCCTCAAATTCCAATATGTACGATGGATTCCTTTTCCTCCTGCCACTTTTAGTCTGTTGACTGTATTTCCATCGCCATCTTTGATAGAAATATAATATTGAGCTTTAGCTTCGGATGCCTCTTCTGCGAGAACATCCCATCCTGGAAAATCAACATCAGATTTGGATTTATTTAGTTCCTGCTCTTTCTTCTTTCGTTCGCTTTTTTGGCTTTCTTTCTGCTCCTTTACGTAGTACTGTATAGACGCTCCAAATTCAGGATTTTTACCGACAAAATGCTGACCGCCTAGTGAGCCAGATCCTGCCCTTCCATCTCTACGTTGCACGTAAACCTGTGCATCACTTACAGAGAACAAGTTTGCATCTTCTTGCAAAGTTTCGTAATCCACCTCTCGCAAAAAAGAATAGTCATCTAGAATATAAATACCTCTTCCAAAACTTGCCGCTACCAAATCATTTTCACCTTTATGAATAGCCAAATCCCTGAACGAAATGGTCGGCAATCCTCCTTTGAGTTGGACCCATTCTCCTCCTCCACTTAGCGTCATAAATATGCCAAACTCAGTACCGACAAACATCAAATCTGGATTCACATGGTCTTGCACGACTCTCCATATGTAATGGTTCTCTGGAAGATTTCCGATGATGCTCTTCCAAGACTTTCCTCCATTTGTACTTTTATAAATATACGGACAGTAATCTCCTTGCTTATGAGCATCAAGAACTACATATACTGTATTTTCATCATATAGATCCGCTTTGATATCATTGACATATGCTCCTTTGGGTGCTCCTGGAAGTTTTCCTACTTTGGTAGAAGTCCAGTTACCTCCTCCGTCTTTGGTAGACTGAAGAAGGCCATCATCCGTGCCTATGTATATAATATTCTCATTTTGTGGACTCTCAGCTATGCTTGTGATAGTATTGTACGTACTCATAGCATATACATCCCATGCGTTTTCAAAGCTTTGCTTTCTTCCCATAATAGGTAAGTCAAAACGTTCTTCATTCTTGGTCAAGTCACTCGATAGTGCCTGCCACGAATCTCCTCGATCGTCACTTCGCCATAGTCGCTGTGATGCAACATATAGCCTCGCAGGGTCATGACTACTCACTAAAATAGGAGCATCCCAATTGTATCTTTCATGACCTTCACCTTCTCCAGCTTGTGGTCTTATACCTACACGTTCACCGGTCTTCATATCTATCCGAGAGTAGTACCCTTGCTGACTTTGGGCGTATACTATATTGGGGTTGCCAGGTTCAGTAGCTGGTTGATGTCCATCTCCTCCCAAGACTACCTTCCAGTTTTCTGTACCAATTCCACCTTTAGAATCCGTTTGGCTGACACCTCCTTGTGTATTATTGTCTTGTGTGCCACCATATATATTGTAGAACGGTTTAGCGTCATCTATAGCAATCTTATAAAACTGAGTAATAGGTAAGTTTCCCATATGTCTCCAATTCTTGGCTAAATCAAAACTCTCATAAAGACCACCATCAGTGCCCACCATCAAGTAATCAGGATCACTCTTTTTAAACGCTATCGCATGATTATCTACGTGCTTATATTTCTTAGCTACGCCTTGGAAATTTGCTCCACCATCATTGGTTACTTTCAAATAGTTATTTGCAAAGTAGACTCTGTCAAACTGATGAGGACTTGCGTACAATTCTTGGTAGTAGTGCGGTCCCGTACCACCCGATATTATACTTGATTTTTTCTCCCAACTCGCTCCACCATCTTCACTTCTAAAGAAGCCTCCTGTCCTCAGGTCTAGCTCTATTGCAGCATAAACCACATCTGGATTTTGAGGAGAAATAGCTAGTCCGATTTTTCCCATGTTGCCTCCAGGCAAACCCCCTGAAAGTTTCTTCCAAGTTTTCCCTCCATCTGTACTCTTATGTACACCACTTTTGGGACCTCCACCGAGGTAGGAAGCCACAGTTCTATGTCTTTGCCAAGTAGCGGCATATAGAACATCAGGATTACGTGGATCTATGAGTAGGTCCGTTGCACCAGTCCATTCACTATCCCCTAAAACTCGTTTCCATTTTTTTCCTCCATCTGAAGTCATATATACACCTCTCTCTCCACCACTACTCCATAATGGACCTTGCACTGCGACCCATATCGTTTCTCGATCATCCGGATGCACGATGATTTTGGAAATGTGTTCTGACTTTTTGAGTCCCATGTTTTTCCAAGACTTACCACCATCTTGACTCAGATATATGCCATCTCCAAAACTGATATGACGTCCTCCTACATTTTCTCCCGTCCCTACCCAAAGGTCACGTGATTTGGGATCTAGAGTGATACAGCCGATGCTATACACCTTTTGACCATCGAAAATTGGAGAAAAAGTAACTCCTGCATTTTTGGTTTCCCAAACTCCGCCACTAGCTACTCCCACGTACCAGTGGCTTTCATCTTGTATATCTATGACTAAGTCGGATATGCGTCCTGTCATGAAAGCAGGTCCTATACTCCTAAAATTTACGTTATTCAGTCTTACACTGTCCCAAGTAACTTTATTTTTTTGAGCAAATGTGAAAAGGCAAAAGAACGAAACAAGGACTGAGATAAAAGTCCTTTTGGACATAAAAGAGAAATGCATTGCTGGCGAAAATAGCGAAATGCTATAAAACAAAATAGAGGCTCAGACCTCTGCTTATGAAATCAGATTTGAATTAGTTCAGTTGAACTTTTTTTGACTTCCCTGTAAAGTGCCATCTTAGGTAGTTTTCCATCGTGATATCAAGCTTGTTTGGGTGTACATTATAATTAAAACCAAGCCTGTTTAAAAATACCAAATGATGCCCTATGGACACTTCATATCCAACTCTAGCACCTATCATTTTACGATAATCATTCGCCACGGGCCAATTTTTGTTTCCATACGAATGGTACAACTGCTCACCCCATGGCCCTTGATACTGATGACTATCCCAGTAATTCAGTACAAATTGATAGTCCTTGTGTGTCAAACGTAAAACTCCCAACTGGCCCACGCCGTCTATAATACCATTAACCTTCACATTACTTCTGTCTTCATAAAAAGAAGCATGACCACTTAAAAATAGCTCTGTATTTTTATTGAGCTGTTGTGTATACTCTAAACCATAAGCAAAATTGTACTCGACTGAATTAGGACTACTATTTAAGTCTATTTCTCCAGCACTGTGCACAGTTATACCTTGTGCATTCAGACTGATTTTGGTTTTATCATTGTTCACAGGATTCACATATAAATTATACCCAGCTACGAATCGTTCATTTTTTGGATCATTTTCATAAATCATGTCGTGCCAATCTATCCAGGCATCATATTCCAAGTGTTTACCCGGTTTGGTGATTTGCAGTCCTTGTTCGAATCTATCTGTTATAGCTTTTTCATAATCATACAGAGGCTCAATCATCTTGTGCTGAAGGGTGCCATTCAAACTTCCAAAAACAATATTATGCTTTAGTACATCTTCATAAGTGAATTTGAAATAGGGTTCGATACTTCTTATCTCAGGATTACCAAAATCGTACCTGAGATTGAATCCTCCATATATCTGAGCCTTCTTGTTAAACGAATATTGAACATAAGGCATCGCTTGAAACCCAATGTACGTAGAACCTTTGTCTACCGGAGATAGATACTCTGCATTTCTAAAGTAACTTAAGTTGTCAAAGTGAAAAAGCAGATGAGAAGAGTCTATGGTTTTCTCATATTTATCGTTGTCAAAAAATGAATTTTCGTATTGACTGTACACATTCGTACACAAGAGAATACTAAACACCAGTGTCAAAATTTTCTTTACAGACATAGAAAAATGGTATAATTAGCTGCAAATAAGCAACTTTGTAATGGGATATCATAAAAAAGAGAAGCTTTGGCATAGCTCTTGAACTAAACTGTATAAACTAAGCAACATATGAAACCATTACACATATTCTCACTCATCGCATTTCTCTTAGTCGGAAGTGCTTATACAAACGATACTCAAGAGATGCAAGGTCTCAGAAGCACTTCAAATAATGCTTTTACTTACGGTGAAGAGCTTAGATACAGAGTACATTATGGCTGGATCAATGCAGCAAGTGTATCAATAAAAGTGGCAGAAAAACCTACCATAGTAAACGAAAGAGAAACGTATAAAATCAGTGCTTATGGACGAACATTCAAATCCTTTGATTGGGCGTTTAAAGTACGTGACAATTTCATCAGCTATGTAGATGCTGAGAGTATCGCTCCGCTTAAATACTACAAAAAAGTTCAGGAAGACAACTATAGAGATGAAGACTTGGTATTCTATGATCACGAAAAGAAGTGGCTGAAAGGTTCACAGAAGAGTATGGAGATGCCGTCTTATGTGCAAGACATTGTCAGTGGGACATTCTACGCCAGAACTATTGATTTTGAAAGTGCTCAGAAAGGACAGTCTTTTCCGATAAACATTTACCTCGATCAAGAGATCTATGACCTTAAGTTTAAATACCTCGGCAAAGAAGTAATCAAATCTGACCTGGGTAAGGTAGAGTGCTACAAACTCAGACCTCAGCTAGTAGTAGACCGTGTATTCAAGGATGAAGATGACATGACTATCTGGATCACAGCAGATGAAAATAAAATTCCTGTACGGGTGGAAGCTGCTATATATGTAGGCAGTGTCAAAGTAGATTTGACTAAGGTAAAAGGACTACGGAACGAGTTTAGTAGTAAGAGGTAGATTTCTCGGTTATAAACCGAGAACAATCAAGTGTCAAGCTCTGAGACCAAACTAAATTTTCATAGATTATCTTTGACTCTATGAAAAATCTACTCTTGTTCTTCTCACTCATATTCCTCATTATACGAAGTTCTGATGTCTATGCTACACATATAGTGAGCGGCGACTTGACTTATGAGTATGTTGACAAAGCACCAAATGGAG
>JBMYYN010000084.1:0-7814 GCA_049609445.1 Bacteroidia bacterium
GTAACAACCTTCTTATTAATTAAATTTACCAAATGAAAGCTTTAACATTGGCCATTTCTCTTTTCATATATAATATAGCTACAGCTCAAAAAATAATAACTTCATTCTCAGAGCTCCCCAAAAAAAATGCTAATGGAGTTCTAAACCTCGAAGAGAATGGATTCCTGTTTTTCAACACTGTACATCCCGCAACAAGTACAAAAAAAATGAAAGCAAAGTCTACTCTAAACCTTGCTTTTGTAACAGATGGAAAAGTTATTTGGGAAAAATCCATAATACCAGAGGATAATTTCAAAAATTTTGAAAACATAGCAGCTGTGAGTTCAGATAAAAGCTGTTCTTATTTTCTGTATCGTCATAATCGTGCATATAAGTGGATTCCATACATAATATACAAAGTCAGTAATAATGGCGAAATAGAAAAAATAGAAATTACTGAAAATGAAAAAATCAGTTACATACAGAGCATGCATTGCACTGAAGATGCCATAAATTTTATTGCTCCTGAGTACACAGGTCCTACTTCTATCGGGACACTAAATGGGAACGAGCATCACGAACAACTCTTTAAACTAAGCTATAACTTAGAAAAAGATACATTCGCTAAAGTTAAACTTAATCTACCACAGATATCTTTAGCATCATACCCAAATTGGAATGTTGTAGGAGTATCAAAGGATAAGATGTATTTCTTTACAGAAGCAAATACCATTGCTTCAAATAAACGTGCTACTCTAGTTAGAATAGCTCAAATTAATCCTGATGGGACGAAAAGGAAAGAAGACAAAATTATTTTAGGAATAAGTGACAGAAACCCGTCTCCATACCGTTCATACTCAAAACAACAATTTAACTGCGATCAGAGAATAAGTCTAGACTGGTACAATTCTGCCGGCACGAATATAAAATTCAACTTTGAAGAAGATATTATGTATTTAACCTGTAATGAAAGTATTTCCTACAATGCTCTTAACCCAAGAGCAAAATACTCCGTTTATCAATCCACAATTAAACACCCAGAGCTTGAACTCATAAAAACATTAGAATTTAAATATACCAAGAACTCGTTTAGAACCATGACATTTGAGAATAAAATAGATTCTGACGGGAATCTATATTTTTCTGCATATGGTCACGACCTATATAGGGTCAATCTGAATGGAGAACTATCGTCCAAACCCAGTAATCAAAATATTTGGAATCACTGTTCATTAGATGTACAATCTGCCTACAATGACCAAAATTTATCAAAATTCATTGGTTCACAAGAAGAATCCTTCTTCCTTCACCAAAATTCAACGATTCTACGTAATATTATATGTGCTCAAAATGAGAACTTTTCATATTACGGAATGTTTAACTCAAAAGAACGAACATTTACAATAAGAAGTTTTGCAAAATAGAGCTCCTAAATCTACCTCACCTTTACTTCCAAAACTTTCTTTCCTTCTATAAATCCCTCTAAAAGATCACCTTTCTCTACCTTCCCTACTCCAGCGGGAGTACCAGTAAAAATCAAATCTCCAATCTTAAGTGTAAAATACTGCGATGTATATTCTACAATCTTGGGTATACTTTGAATCATCAAACTTGTGTTTCCATTCTGCACCGATTCACCATTTCGGTGTAATTCAAAATTTAGGTTCTCCAAATCATAATCTTCCACAGACAAGTACTCTCCCATCACGGCACTTTGGTCAAATGCCTTTGCTTTTTCCCATGGTAATCCACGCTTCTTTAAATCAGATTGTACATCTCTTGCCGTAAAGTCAATACCTACGGTAAACTCTCTAAAGTACTTATGAGCAAATCTAGATTCTATATTCTTCCCCAATCTATTTAGTTTGACAACCACCTCCAACTCATAATGCACTTCTTGCGTCCAGTCTGGTATGTAAAATGCATCTCTCTGTCTGAATACAGCGGAGTCAGGCTTCATAAATACTACAGGTTCACTGGGCACCTCATTGCCCAACTCTTCGGCGTGAGCAACATAATTTCTTCCTATGCAGATAATCTTCATTAAAATATTTCTTTTGCAAAAGTAATAATATGCTAGACCCAGCCGAACTTCTCTATGCGTACTCCCAAGGGTACTTCCCTATGGCCATCCCTGAGGATGACAATGAGATATTTTGGTTTAAACCGGATATGAGGGGAATCATTCCTCTTGACAAATTCCACATTTCTAAAAATCTAAGACGACTCTATAACAAACAGCACTTCAAATTACGTATAAACGGAGACTTTGAAGGGACGATGCGAGCATGTGCTGAACGTGAAGACACATGGATCAGTGAGGATATCATTGGGTCATACTGCAAGCTCCACGAAATGGGCTACGGCTTTAGTTTTGAGACGTGGAGAGAGGGCAAGCTTGTAGGAGGACTATACGGAGTATCCATCGGTAAGGCATTTTTTGGCGAAAGCATGTTTCATAGGGAAACAGATGCAAGTAAAATTGCCTTGGTATTTTTAGTTCAGTTTCTAAAGGAGAATAACTTCAAGCTGCTGGACACACAGTACATAAACGATCATCTACTACAATTTGGAGCATTGGAAGTCCCCAATTCTGATTACGAAAAAATGCTGGAAAGTGCCTTAGAATCTTAAAGAAACTCCTTAATCGAAGCTATTTTCTTCTCGGTCTCTTCCCATTCTGATGCTGGAACTGAATCTTTGGTGATGCCTGCACCTGCAAACAGCTCCACTTTGTTTTTGTAAAATCGCATACATCTCAGATTTACAAAAAACGTAGCACTGTCCTTTTTTAGCACTCCGGTTATTCCAGAATAGAAACTTCGATTCATCGTTTCAAATTCTTGAATGAAAGCAAAACTCTTGTCCCTGGGCAAGCCACACACCGCACTAGTTGGCTGAAGATGTTTTAACAGCTCCAAAGCCTGAACTCTATCTGCAGTTACCGTATATGCCGTTTTCAGATGTTTGATATCCCCAAAAGTAGCTTCACTGACCTCCGAAGTAGTATACCCCGTGAGGCCTACCGTAGTTAGTTTTTCTTCAATGAATTCTGAAACCAAAAGCTGCTCATCTCTCTCTTTGTCTGTAAACTCATCACTTAGAGATTTGGTCCCAGCTAGAGCGACGGTATACAAAACACCTTCTTCGTAGTGTATCAACAACTCTGGGGACGCTCCTACCCACTTCTCTGGACCGATATCGACATAGTATCCAAATGAATCCGGATAACGTTTCACAGCTTTTTGAAATGCCTCTTGAGGATTAAAATCTCCTTGCAATATTTCGTTACGTGCCAAGACTACTTTATCCATCGCTCCTTCCTGCATCTCAGCACAAGCCATATATACGCTAGTCTCAAATTCCGATTGGACCAAAGGTTCGTTTGGAGATAAATCAAACTCCTTTATCTCATTTTCGACTGGTTGTGTGCCAAAAAAGTAAGCTTGCTTATTTCTATCAAAAGGATAAAATAGTAATCCCTCTCGCTGCATCCAGTACGCATCTATTTCGTCAAAAGATTCCATACAGTCCTTTGCATAACTTTCTATCTTCTTCTCACTCGGTAGATAAACAAGTGCACCGATATTCTCTAGTTCTATCATTTTTTATCCAGTACAGCCATGGTCATACGACTAACATTTATCAATTCTCCATTATCATTTTTAGTCTCTACTTCCCATACTTGAGTACTCTTCCCTAAGTGAATAGCTCGTGCTGTAGCATAAACATAACCTTCTTTTACGGATTTGAGATGATTCGTATTAAGACTTAAACCTACACATACTTTCCCGTCTGTATTTGCTACGAGGTTGCCCGCTAGACTGCCTACATTCTCAGCTAAGGCAGCCACTGCACCACCATGAAGCAGACCTAATGGTTGGAGAACTTTTTGACCTACCGGCATACGCATAGTGATATGCATCTCTGCAACTTCTGTGACCTCCATATCCAGGTGATCAGATAAAGTGTTTTTGCCAAAGTCGTTTAAATCAGATAAGTTTATAGCTTTGTATGGAATCAAAATTAGGACCTCTTAATAAATTAGCGTGACTGCAAAGAAAACGATTTATATCATTAGACATGGTGAAACCGAATACAATAAACGTGGCATCATACAAGGTAGTGGTATAGATAGTGATCTCAATGAAACTGGCATCAAACAAGCAGAACAATTCTTCAAGGCATATCACCACATTCCATTTGATAAAATCTACACAAGCGAACTAAAACGGACTCAGCAAAGTGTAAAGAAGTTTATAGATGCAGGCCATTCTATGGAAGTGGTACCTGAGTTTAATGAAATAAACTGGGGAAAGTTTGAAGGACTGAAAGGTACACCAGAAAGCTTCAAAGAATATCAGGCTATGACAGAAGACTGGAAAGCTGGACTGCTGGACAGATGCGTAGAAGGTGGAGAAACACCCAATCAAATGCAACGCCGTCAGAAAAAAGGCCTTGAAAAAATAATGGCTAAAAGCAATGAGGAAAAGGTACTCATAGCTATGCACGGTCGTGCCCTAAGGAGTTTTATGTGTTTGCTTACTTCCACCCCTCTTCATCGCATGGACGAGTTCAAGCACAACAATCTATGCCTATACGTAGTCAAAGAAAAAGAAGGCGGTTTTGAGGTGGTAGAACAAAATTGCTCTAAACATCTTTGGATTTAGATTTTTTCTCTTCTTGAATTTCAGCATACGTTTTATCCAAGTACTTTGGAGGTGTAGGTATATGCAATTCGCCTTTTTTATACCAATATCTCTGCAAAGCAATTTGACCAAAACCAAAGAGTATGGAAAAAGGGATGTTTAGATAAAATCTGTTCCAATTAAAATCTCCCATCAGAAGATCACCTAAACTCAAAATAACTAATATAAATACAGTTCCTACAAGAATGTTTTTAAGTGAATAGTGCAGGTACCTTGCTTTATACTTAGCTATATGTTCAGGCTCGTTCATGTTTCTCAAAGATACAAAAAAAGGGGGAGCAAAAATGCTCCCCCTTTTTAGCCCTATTTGAGACCATCAGAAGACTAGATAGTCATTATTTCTTTTTCTTTAGCTGCAATCGTATCATCGATTCGTTGATTATACTCTGCGATTACTTTTTGGATTTCTGCTTCAGCATCTTTGGCCATATCCTCGCTCAATCCATCTTTTTCGAGTGACTTAATCATATCTATAGCATCTTTTCGAGCACTACGCAGTCCTATTTTACCATGTTCAGATTCCCCCTTAGCTTGTTTTACCAATTGTTTTCTTCTTTCTTCAGTCAGTGGTGGAACATTGATTATAACCTGCTCACCATCATTCTGTGGATTTAACCCTAAGTTAGCGTACATCACACCTTTGCTGATTTCATCAAGCATTCCTTTCTCCCATGGTTTTACCATTAGAGTTCTCGCATCAGGAGTATTTACATTGGCAACTTGGCTTAGAGGAACTTTGCTACCATAGTACTCTACCATCACGCTATCTAACATAGATGGAGTAGCTTTTCCTGCTCTAAGCTTTCCTACTTCTCCCGCTACGTGTTGCAAACTTTTGTTTGCACTCTCACGTAATTCGTCCATCACCATTTTAATATCCTCGTTCATCTTATGAATTATCTAATATGTTGCTCCGCAAAGAAAAATAAATAATCGTTCTGTTACAAGATTAAAATCTTATACAGATATAATGAAGCTAGAGCTATACAAAGCAAACTTGCAAATGCGGCATTGACGAAAACACTTTCTTTTTTGTAAGCAAATGCAAAACTGAGTAACACCGTGGATGCCATAATTGAATAAATAAATAAATCGACTTGTGCTGTTATCAATAGTAAGAGGAGTGCAATAGACAGTTGAATCAACATTGTGAAATTAAACCGCTTAGACTTATTTGGAAACCTAAACCTATATGATCCCATAGACATACTATGTACCAAGATACTCAATATCACAAATGGTAGAAATAATTTAGTCAGTATAGTATCAAAAGCAGAATAATCAAATGTAAGGCTTGGGAACAATCGACTAGAGACAATCTCTATCTCCATCACATACAAAACACCTATATAGGCGAGCACCACCATAAAAAAGTACAATAAACTCAAAATGTAACTCTTGCCAAACCTACTTCCTGTCTGCAAAAACAGAACAAAAACAGGTATTATTAGGAGTATGCTTATATTATTTATAGCTTGTGCAGAGCCGAGCAAAACCCCTATATAGATCATAGAACTCGTCCGCTTACTAGGGTACTCACTGCTTTCGAAAGCAAAGAAAAATGCTCCTAACCAGACAAGTCCATATGTGAGGTCTCCGTACGACAAATCAGGTACAATAAGTACTGAAAGTATAGCGAATAGTACAACAGGGAGATTTGTCTGCTGCCCTAATATCCCGTACCTAAAACACAAATAGTTCAACAATAGACCTTCACCTAAAAGTATAACCAACTTCAGTAAGAACGAAACCTCACCTCCACCCAAAATGAACCAATAGCTTACGAGAATTGCTAATGAAAGCAATACAGCAGAACCAATTTTTTGAGTTAGTGTTTCTATCAATTGTACAACAGCTTGAGTAGAGCAAATCTCCTATTTTTTGTGGTAGGAATAATCATTTTGTTTGAAGAAACTTGTTTGCTTTCAGTTGGGATTATGGCGACTTGATCTATTTCCGATTTCAATAGTTTAGTACTTTCCTCCATCCCATTGTTATAGAGTGTATACTTCATTACTTCACCGGATGTTCTTATCTGATCATTGTACAAGAGTTGGATAAATTTATCACCTACATACACCGATACTGAGCTATAATATCCTCCATCGTTTACCGTAGTCTGATTTTTGGTAATCAGTTTGTACCAATCCATAAAACCCTCACTATCATAGTTAATCACCAAAATTTCATTGAAGTTGTAAATGTTTTTAGATGTACTCTGTGGTATCCCATTCACCATAATGATGTCGTCCTCCGTCGCTATTTCCTTCTGTTCGGTAACAAGCATTACTCCTCCATCGTTTCTTGGTATAGCTTTGATTATTTCGAAACCCTCCGAAATCTTACCATCGTTCCTATTGTTGGTCTTCACATCTTCCACAAAACCTTCACTAAACTTTCCTAAAACACTCGTAACAGTGCTTGTGCTTGAATCTATCCTGCAGAAGAAACTCCCTGCCATCCCATACTCTTTGGGCAAACCATACAACCCAACATATACAGACTGATCATTGACTCTATCGTATATCAACTCGCCGGTTTTAAAATCAAGGGAATCCAACACGATATAATCGGAAACAGATGAATCTCTAATCTCAAACAGGCGGATATCTGTGTGTACTATTTTACGTTTTACACGTTTCAATGTTTTGCAGGACAAGGTCAGAACACCACTATTCGTCACATCAAAATCTCCAATTATAAAATTTGGGTATTGGTAAGGAAGCAAAAGATCATTGCTAGACAGAAGTCCTAAATCTGCACCAAACTGTCTATGACGTAACACGATATGACCATCTTCATTTGGCTCTGAAAAAAGCAATGAAATACACTGGTGGTTATCACTTATCCTTAGTCGAAAATTTCCTCTATCTCCAAACTCCTTTGGAGCCATACTGGCCAACAAAGTAGCATCCCCTATGGGTCTAAAATCGAAATCATACCACTGAGCTGTTAGTTCATTTATCCTTTCTGAATTGCTATACTTAGATTTGACCACAAGCAATCCCTTAGACGACATATAGAGTTTGATAAGCCGAGCGTTTCTCAACTCTATGGTCTTGCCTTCCTCCAAGACTAATAAGTGGTTGTATCGTTCTAAAACAACACTCTTGCTATAAAACCTAT
>JBMYYN010000085.1:0-7721 GCA_049609445.1 Bacteroidia bacterium
AAGTTGGTATTGATTTCTTTCCTGTGCTTGGAACTTTACATCCAAAGAAAAAGATCGTGGACAGTCCAAAAAGTATTCTTTGTGTATGACTCATTGAGGGCAAATCTAACCCTTCAAGTAAGTTATCTCAAGTCATAAAGGACTCTATTCTGCTATCTCAACTACAATCTCATTTCTTCTGTTGGTTACTTCGTAAGGAGGATTGTATCCTAGATATATAAAGTTTCCCTTGTAGGTTAGATTCTTCTTCTTCAAGAGCAGTTTAAGCTTTAAAGTGTACTTTTCTATTTTGTCATCGGTTGCCCAACCGCTAAAAGCAATAGCAGCCATTTTTTTAGCTGGTTCTGCTTTGAATTTCACATCAGAATCGTTCGGAGTTGGGAGGTCTTCTATCCGAAGTCCTTTTGGAATTTTAAATTTCATCGTAATGGAATCAGAGATGTCCATTGCCACAGGTGTAGTCATGGCTATGCTTTGTTTTTTATCGTTCCCTCCAAAGATGTACCCGGCTAGTTTTCGAAAACCTTTCCCGGAAACTTTCTTATAGGTATCTGCTTTCATCACCGTGTATGAAAACAAAGCTGGGGAGTATTGTCTGATTTCAAAATCTGAATATTTCTTGATAACAGTATAGTCTTGTCCTTCGGTATTTTTTGTGCTATTGCTTGAAATAGCTTGGGCAAATACAAATAGCACACAAAGGGTCAAAACAATTATTGCAACTAATCTCATATCATAAGAACAAAACAGTTGCAATAAAAGTTTAGAATCCCTCCGCCTGTGTAGTTAGCAACCTTCTACTAGATCCTTTAACTTTTGAGCCCAAGAGTATATAGCAGCTTCTTGAGCAACATAGTCGTCTTTAAATGGGCCACATGCTATTTTTAAAATTGTAGAGTTAGGCGTTTCTTGTCCTAGTACGAGAAATTTTTCTGTGTAGTTATCACAAACATTTTGGATGTAATGACTGCCATATAGCACATCTCCAAAGGAGGATTTTCTTTCTCCTTGGTTTGGATAGTGAAAATTAAGATTGGTAGATTCTCTCCATTTAGTTCCTAATTTTAGGTCTTTGTCAAAGCTTTTTTGAAGCTCCTCTGTAAACTCTGGCAAAGTCATTATATCCCAAACATTGTTGGGCTTGGCATTGAGGTGAATGTCCAGTGTAACAAATCGTGAGTCAGGAATTAGTATTTTTTGGACTTCACTGGTAAGGTGAACCTCCCGTAGTCTCGCACTACCATTTCCTCCATTGAGATATCGGAAACCGACTATTGTATCTTTTCCTACGGTGAAAGCCTGGATAATAATCACTTGTTCGTTTCTTCCCGATGGTCTACAGTAATAGTTAGCAAGCCTAGGAGTCTCAAAATCGAGTACTTGTGCATCAGGATACTCAGTTGGATCTACATAGATAAGGGAGATTCCGTTGTGGGCTTCTTCTTTTGTTGGCATTCTTCCTTTTACTACAGGTACTTGATCCCATTTGGCTATATCTACGGGAGGAAACCCTCCTAAGTTGTCCGGGCAGTACCATCCTCCATATCTATGTGGTTTAGATTGGTGTTGTTCTTTTTGAGAATCAATTTTTTTGGCTGAACATGTGGATGTGCTTTTCCCTGTTTGTGAGCAAGAAGACCATGTAAAGGCAATAAAAGATAGAAGTATTATGAGGTGTGATTTTTTCATAGGGTAAAAGTAGGGAGACGTCCATTGACGGTGATTTAACGAATGTAAAATAGTGTAAATCGGGAGTAATTAATTATAAATGAGACTGATTACAAATGAGTTGTGTTTAAATTTGCTTTATGTCACTTCTCCAAAGAATGAAACGTTCTGGCCTCGTAGGCCTGTTGCTTCTCGCATTGAACATGGTTCATGGTGATACGAGAGATCAACATACAAAAGTATTGTTGCGGTCTGTCGGAGATGAGTTCCTTCTTCAGTTAGGTGATAGTACTTCTAGAGTACTACCTATTTCATTAGAGGAGGGAAGATATGCAGTTAGGTTTGAGAGAAAGTTCTCCTTTGAGCCGGATTTGTTACTCTTCTGTATCAAGAAGACATCTGAGACCAAAGACTGGTCAGAGCAGTTTGTCGTGGAAATAGAAAGTTGTGATTCGGGAGAGGTAGTACATAGTTTTATGGCTATAGATACAGGTACATTGGCTTGTAAAGAGCGTCCCTTGCCAGTAGATTGTTATTCCTTTTATTTCACTCCTGTAGTTTCAGATACGGTGCCAGCTGTAGAACATAGTACAACCTCTTGGTGGATGTACATAATTGGCGTTTTATTGGTTGTAGTCTTCTTGGTGTTGTACTTCGTCAAGCGAAAGAAGAAAGCTGATTTACTTCGTATTGGGAAGTATCAGTTTGACCGAAAAGGTATGGTACTACTTCTTAAGGCAGAGACTTTGGAGCTGTCTAGCTTAGAGTCTGATTTGCTGTTCTTATTACTTTCCAATGAGAACAAAACTCTCGAAAGAGAGCATATCCTAAATGCGGTCTGGGGGGATGAAGGAAACTATGTCGGAAGGACCCTGGATGTGTTCATCTCTAAGCTTAGAAAGAAGCTTAACTCCGATCCCAATATCAAAATCGTCAATGTACGAGGAGTCGGTTACAGGTTGGTCGTAAATTCCTAAAAGCAACGTAATTTGAATGCTTTTCATCTATTAGATATGATTATATGCGGAACACCTAATGTGAGTTTTGATCTAGGCATCCCGGATTGGGCGGTGGTTTTGATACTAGCCTTAATCTTTGGAGCGTATTATCTCGGGAAGAAAGAAGGAATTCGAAGGGGTAAGGAAATGTGCAACAAGGACGGTGATTTGGAAGAAGAGTAGTCTCTGTATTCCAAAGTTTTGCAATCACTTTGATGAAGCATATTTGGTACTTCTAAATTGAGTATTCCAAGTTCTAAGGAGATGTGTCAAGCTGTGGTCCTGGATCTCATATAGAATGGCGAGCAGATGGTAAGATGGTGGTGTATTAAAGCAGTGCGGCATTGGTTAAGTTAAAAGCCTGTTACTTCCCAATACAGAACCTCGTAAAGATACTGTCTAAGACCTCATCATTCGTCACCTCACCTGTGATAAGTCCAAGCTGATGCAATGAGTTTCTAATGTCAAGTGCTACCATGTCGCTAGTTAGACCGGTATCCAGACCATCCAATACTTTTTGAAGGGATTCAGAACTCTTTGCCAATGCATCTGCATGACGAGCATTATTTACTATAGTCTCATTACCTAGCTCATAGTGACTCGCTACTCTGCTCAGTTCAGACATCAGTGTATCTATGTTTTGATTTTTAGCTGAAATAAAAACAGTGTTCTCGGGCCATTCAGTTGTCTCATAATCGGTATTCTCTACCTTATTAGCCACAAGTATGGTTTGTCCTACTTGTGGAAGTTCGTTTAGCTCTAGGCTAAGCTCATCTGGTGTGGAACTTGATAGATCAAATAGATAAATAAGCAATTCTGCTTTATCCATATGCTCTTTGGTCTTACCCACTCCTATTTGTTCTATAGTGTCTGTACTATCCCTGAGTCCGGCTGTATCTATCAACCTAAATTGGATGCCGTTCAACGTGAAAATTTCCTCTATGGTATCTCTGGTGGTCCCTGCAATATCACTAACAATGGCTCTATCTTCATTGATTAGAGCGTTCAGAAGTGTACTCTTGCCAGCATTTGGCTTACCGGCTATTACTGTACTTATTCCATTTTTCAAAACGTTGCCAGCACTAAATGAACTTCTCAGTTTTTCTATTTGCGTCAGCAGCTTATTGATAAGTGCTTTGAGCCTAGGTCTATCTGCAAATTCTACGTCTTCTTCACCAAAATCATTTTCAAGTTCGATGAGTGCAGCAAAGTCTATGAGCTCTTGACGTAAATCGGCTATGTCTCTACTGAAACCGCCTCTCATTTGATTCAGGGCCATTTGAAGGCTCGCCTCGCTATTGCTGCTGATCATATCGGCTACAGCCTCTGCCTGGGCAAGGTCCAATTTTTGGTTGAGAAATGCACGCATAGTGAACTCACCTGGTTCAGCCATTCGAGCACCATTTTTCAGAAGAGTTTCAACAATTCTTTTGGTGATATATGGGGAGCCGTGTCCCGAGATTTCTACAGAGTCTTCTCCGGTGTATGAATGTGGATTTTTGAAAACACTCAAAAGAACCTCATCTACACGGGTATCGCCATCTATGATATGCCCATAGTGAATCGTATAGCCATCGGCAGAGGAAATATCCTTGTCAAATGAACGATTGGCTATGTTTATGGCTTCTTTACCAGAAACACGTACGACGGCTAATGCCGAAACTCCTGCTGGTGTAGCTGGTGCAACTATGGTATCTTGTAGATTGGTCATATAGTGTTCTATCGAAGTGCAAAGTTGCATTGCATTCTTCGATTTAGTTCAATTGTGCACTTTAATTTTGACATTGGTCTCTGGGTAAGGTCACACCTCGACAGATTAAAATAGCAGTAGGATTGATCAGGTCGTTTGAGTTTATGGTCATGGACTTGCTAAACGCTCCGGGCCTTCCTCGAGAGTCGTATCGTCCTATGATATATGCACTATCACCAGGAGGAAGGGGTGCTCGAGGCCAAGTTGGAACATAGCAACCGCAGCTTGAGCGAACATTGGTCAGGACCAATGGCATATTGCCTTTGTTGTACATTTTATATTTGAAATCGTACTTTTCCCCTTCGCATAATGTGTCCGATGTCAGACGGGTATTTTCAAATACGATGCGAGGTCCTTCTTCTGAGAAATCAGATTTAACTTGGGTCGAATGATGTTGAAAAATGGATAAGAGAATAATATATAGGTTAATCATATCTCTTTATACTCAAATCTCAAGCCATAAAAAAAGCATCGCTTTTTGGCGATGCTTTTTTCTTTATGGACTATGATTATTTATCTAGTTAGTGTAGTAACTATTTCAGCCGTTGTTTTGCTTTCTATTCCTCCTGCAGAGTTTACCTGTTCGAACATGGTCGTATACACAAGTTTGCTTGCTGTCATTTCCGAAACGACAGCTTCTTGAGTAGGAGATCCTGGCACTTCTATAGTTAGCTTTTTACTATTGCTATCGTATGTGTATGTTCCAGAACTCGAAGTAGGTGAGATCTCTTGAGATGTTGTGTTAGGAATTCCTGCAGTGGTCATTGTTTGAGTAGCGGTGTACCCAACATCTGTAGATGTAAGAGTCCCATCAGAATGGAAAGTAATAGAGCCTTGTTCATTGCTACTTACAGAGGTGTATGTAGATAGAACGGTCCCTGCTAAAGAGATTTGCCCATTGTTCTGAGCGATACTTCCAAGATTCCATGTTCCTTCAATTGTGATTGCATTTCCAGATCCTCCTCCATTTCCATTTGTACTTGGAGTAGAAGGTTCTTCTGAGCAGCTAGCAAAAAGTGCAGCAGCAGTTATTATTAAGAATAAATTTTTCATAAGTTTCAAATTTAGAAGTTTAGACTCATACTATACTTACTGTAGAAGTCAAATATTTCGTTTACGGCTTCATCTGCGGTGTCCACTACTTGAAATAGATCTAAGTCTTTAGGGCTTATGTTTCCTACTTCCAGCATAGTGTTTTTGATCCAATCAATCATGCCTCCCCAAAACTCACTACCTACTAGAATAATCGGGAATTTTGCCGTTTTCTGTGTTTGGACAAGAGTTAAAGCTTCAAATAATTCGTCCAAAGTGCCAAAGCCACCAGGAAGTACGATGAATCCCTGAGCATATTTCATGAACATAACTTTCCTCACAAAGAAGAAGTTGAAATCTATGCTTTTATCTCGGTCTATATATGGATTATTGTTTTGTTCAAAAGGGAGTTCTATGTTCAGTCCTACTGAGGCTCCTTTTTCTTGACTTGCTCCTTTGTTTCCAGCTTCCATAATCCCTGGGCCACCACCTGTGATGACACCTAGACCTGCTCCAGCTAGTTTTTGACCTATTTCTACCGCCATTTCGTAGTACTTGGTACCCGGTTTGGTTCTAGCAGAACCAAATACTGAAACACAAGGGCCAATTTTTGCAAGGGTGTCATAACCTTCTACAAATTCAGCCATTACTTTGAATATGTTCCAACTGTTTGAGCTTTTTATATCAGGCCATTCTTTATTTTGAAATGCTTTTTTTATTCTATCGTTTGATTTTTCTGTCATATTATTATCTATTTAGTAGATGTATTCTTTGCAAGGATACTATCTAAATACAGTAATGCGAACGTTATAAGTCCGTTTATTATTATTAGTTCAAATCCAGCTTTGAAACCTTCGATGAGATATGGCATCCTATAATAGTAAAGTGCAGTAAGGAGAATGGCTCCAAAAGCAATGAATAACACGTTGGAGTCTCTGAATTTTCTTTTGGTTAAAATTCCGAAAGCAAATAATCCTAGAAGTGGTCCGTATGTGAATCCAGCGACTTTAAAAAGTTCTTCGATTACAGAATCGTTGTTTACTGCTTTAAAGACTAAAACAACCACAAAGAGTAAGAATGCAAAACCTATATGGACGAGACGTCGAGTTTTGGTGTTGGTCTCTTTGTTTCTCTCAAATCCAAGAAAGTCTACACAAAAACTAGTCGTAAGTGCGGTCAATGCACTATCTGCACTACTGTACGCAGCAGCTACCAATCCGATTACAAAAAATACTCCAATAAATGGTGTGGCATTTTGCAATGCAATCACCGTGAATAAGTGGTCTCCTGTTCCTTCTGCAGTGATGTTGTTTGCTGCCGCATATTGGTATAAGAGTGCTCCTAGTGACAGAAAAACTATGTTGACGATAAGGAATAATCCCATCTGTACATAGATGTTTCGTTGAGCACTATTGAGGTTTGAGATACTTAAATTTTTCTGCATCATGTCTTGGTCTAAGCCTGTCATGGCTAGTGCGATAAATGCACCACCTATGAAACGTTTCCAAAAGACATTTCCTCCATTTCCTTCTGTATGAAATATCTGAGTATTGGGGTCATTTTGCAATGCTGATACCATTTCTCCAAAACTCCAGTCCATAGAGCTTGTGATATATACAATGGTCAAAACCACTGACAGAATCAAAAAGAAAGTTTGAAGAGCATCTGTGTATACTATCGTTTTTATCCCGCTTTTGGTAGTATAGGTAAATATGAGCAAAATGGTAACCGCAACAGTGAAGGCATAAGGAAGTTCCCAGTGTTCGAATACTGCGAAGTGTAAGACGCCTGCTATTAAAAAGAGCCTGAATGAAGCACCGATGACTCTGCTAAGAAGAAAAAAAGCTGCTCCAGTTTTATACGTGTTATTGCCGAATCGTTCTTCTAGATAAGTGTATATAGATGTTAGGTTTTTACGATAGTACAGTGGTAGCAATACAAGAGCGATGACCATATAGCCGACCATATACCCTAGCACGGTCTGGAAGTATCCAAAATGTGAACTAGCTACGGCACCCGGTACAGACAGAAAAGTAACTCCGGAGAGTGATGCTCCTATCATTCCAAAAGCAACAAGAAACCACGGAGATTTTTTGTTGCCAGAGTAAAAGGACTGCTTATTGCTGTCTTTGGAAGTGACCCATGAGATGAAGATTAAGACTCCGAAATAAGCAATAAGGATTCCAAGTATTTGATACGGATTCATTATTTAGTTACTTGAAGTTTTTGCCCTAGTTTGATATTTACATCCTTCAGATTGTTCCACTCTTTAA
>JBMYYN010000086.1:0-7702 GCA_049609445.1 Bacteroidia bacterium
ATTTACTTAGCTGGAGTAATAAGAAGGGATATTCTAGTTATAGTCACATCAAGTAATGGGAACAACAATCCAGTAATAAACACTGAAGACGAATACTATCTATGCGTAGGTCAACCTTTCTCACATAGCATTACTTATCAGGATCTAAATCCTATAACAAACTTAACTTCTGGAGATAGCGTATTTGTTCAGGCGGAATCTTCTTTGAATGGATTAAGCATCACTTCAGATCAAACCAATACCGCTCCGTTCATAGAGACCACTTTAAGTATAACTCCAACCTTATCAGATATTGGCAAGCACACGGTTAAAATAAGAGCACTGGACAATCACTGCTCAGAGTATGGAGAAACATATAAAACTATTGTTTTAAACGTACGTCCTAAACCAAGTGTCTCACTAAATATAGCAGAAGAATTTTGCGGAAATAATGTGTTAAGTATTTCTTCAGATAGAAATTTATCACTAGACCTTCAGGTTTCGTCAAATGATCAAATAATATATACCAATCACATTCTATCTCCTTTTGTTTACCAAAATGGTTCAGAAGGCCTTCTAGAATATAAAATCAGGTATACCGATGATTTAGGCTGCATTGATTCCATAGTTCAGGACAAGCAAAACATAGGTAAATCCAATATTAAAGAAGCAACCTTACTTGGTAGTAATGAGTATTGTCATGGTGATAGTGCTATGCTTAGTTTATCGCTTGATGAACATACTATTACTCAAACAGTATGGAATCAAGGCTCCTCAATATTAAATAGTCTTGAATACAAAGACTCCGCACGAAATGGCACACTACGGTATAGATATACCGTAAGCAACGAACAAAATTACTCTTGTGAATTAGAAGATAGCATCGATATTACTGTCAAACATGGACCACCCATAGTTTTAGCGGAAACGCCTTCGTTTTGTTTTAGCAGAGAACTTGATTTAGTTGATATCATGGTAACTCCACTGAATGGTGAATGGCTTTTAAATGATCTGCCTATAGCATCCAAACTATTGGATTTAAGTAGATTAGTTCAGAATCAAGACACCTCAGTCATACTTAGCTATTCCGTTTCTGAAGCTGGCAACTCATGCATTTCCTCAAAAGAAATAAATATAGAAATACTTGAATCTCCCGAATTAGAACTTGCTGCACAACAGATTTGTGGTGACCTCGGTCGCTATCAATTAACAAATAGTGTACAACGCCCATTCAATAAGTATAATGCCAACCTGAAATGGAACCCCTTGAACAATTCCGAGTATTTTATAGGTCCACCTACCAATTCAATAGATATAGAAAACGGCGGACAAGGAATCTATGACTATGAATGTACATATGAACTTGCAAATGGGTGTACAGATAAAGACACTACTCATGTAACAGTTAATCCAAATCTTGATTTATCGTATAATGGAAAAACAACTTTATGTCAAGGTGATCAAAACATCAAACTACCGGACTATTTCGACGTAAATATCGATGGAGGAATTTGGCAAATAAAAGATGAGTTCTCTTTTTCAGGAGATGAATTCGCTCCTTCAGAATGCGAGAATGTAACATTTCAATACTTCTATCACAAAAATGGTTGCCATAGCGAAATAGAAATCCCTGTTACTACTGTTTGTAGACCTACTTTTAATCTTTCTATACCTACGGAGGTTTGCAAAGATTATAGTGTGATTCAACTTGATCCAGACTTCAATTGGTCTTGGAATAATCAGAAAATAAGCACTATAGCACCCAGCACTTTGGAATTAGGAGATTATAATTTGATATCTGAAAAACAAAAAGACGGCTGCACCTTTGACACAACGTTGCTTACCTCTATTATTTCCCCACTAACTTTTGAAATCCAAGATATTGCAGTTCAACTTTGTGAAGGTGATGAATTAAATCTAAATATAGAGACCGGAAGCAAAGCTAGATTTACGGGCCAGTTCTGTGAGGACGAAGCTGTTATATCAAACCTAAATCAAATAATCTACTCCCCGAAAAAATGTGATCTTCTTTCTAAACAAATTGAAGGTACGATTATGAGCGAGTACAATAATTATTGCCCTAGCCACTCAAAGAATTTCCAGATTCCATATCACGCGAAACCTATGATGGATTTTGAACAAGAGCTTGAAGGTTGTGAACCCTATAATTTGACTACGGAACTAAAAGAAATAGAAGAGAAGAATACAGAGATAGATTACGTATTAGAATCAGATAATAGTCAACTTAAAGGGACTGGAGCTAGACTAAATTTCAACGGACTAAGTTTAGGAAACTACGGCTTATCTCTTGAGCTAAAAGACAAATATGGTTGTAATAACACACAGTCTATTTCAAATTTCGTGGTAGTACACGAAAAACCACAAGCTGATTTCAGTATGGAGAATAAGGAGAGACTTAGTCTCTCTGAAAGAGAATTAATACTGTTTAACTACAGTACTATTGAAAAAGGAGAATTGGGCTCATCATGGTTCTATGGAAAATCAAATCAAAATGTACTTTTCTCTACTAATCATAATCCGTCGTTCAAAATGCCAGCTGATACTGGATTATTCACAATTTCATTAGTTGCCAAGTCTTCTCATAATTGCAAGGACACGGCAACAAGTCAAGTCCTACTGGTTCCTGATATCATTGCATTCATTCCTAGTGCTTTTACTCCTGACAACAAAGGTCCACACGAAAATTCTACCTTTAAGGTTTCAAGTGACCACGCCTCTTCATTCTATATGGATATTTTCAATAAATGGGGGCAGAAAGTGTTTAATTCTACGAATATAGAAGAAGCATGGGACGGCACTTACAGAGGTAAATATTGCCAAAACGGAGTATATCTATACTCTATAAAACTTATCAATGAGTCTGGGGTAGAATACACGTACCAAGGTACTGTTAATCTGATTAGATAATAATAGTAAAATAGCCCCGCTCTTCGTAGTATTTACGTCTTATTTTATAACTTCGTGTTACACCAAGGAACATTCTGTGACACTAGAAAATACTGCTGAAAATCAAGAAATAGTTAATCGATATCGACAACTATTAAGAGTCTCCAAATGGTCACGTGAGAAAGGTGACGTCAAAATCATAAGGAAAGCATTTGATGTAGCTGTGGAGGCACATCGCCCTATGCGTAGAAAGTCTGGTGAGCCATACATCTACCACCCTATAGCAGTAGCCAAAATAGCCGCAGAAGAGATTGGACTTGGCACCACCTCTATTGTATGTGCGTTACTCCATGACGTGGTGGAGGATACTGATCTTACATTAGAAGATATAGAGAAAGATTTTGGTCCAAAGGTTGCTAATATTATAGATGGTCTTACTAAGATATCTGGAGTATTTGATACTAGCTCTCCTCAGGCTGAAAACTTCCGAAAAATGCTGCTTACCATGGCCAATGATGTCAGAGTAATTCTGATTAAACTATGTGACAGACTTCATAATATGAGGACTCTAGAACATATGAGTGATCGAGGTCAACTGAAAATAGCATCAGAGACTACATTTATCTATGCTCCATTGGCACATAGACTAGGACTTTATGCTCTTAAGACTGAACTCGAGGACCTGTCATTGAAATATACTGCTCCTGTGTTATACCAAGAGCTAAAAACCAAACTTAACGCCACCAAAGAGCAACGAAGAAAATATATACGTTCATTTATAAAACCCCTCAAGCAAGAGCTTGAAGAACTTGGTCTGACTTATGAAATAAAAGGACGTCCAAAATCAATACATAGCATCTACAACAAGATGACTACGAAGAATTTGGAGTTTGAAGACGTATACGACCTTTTTGCCATTCGAATTATATTAGATAGCGACCCTGAAGATGAAAAAATGGACTGTTGGAACGTATATTCCATAGTAACGAGCATCTACAAACCGAATCCAGAGCGAATGAGAGACTGGATATCTATACCAAAAAGTAATGGGTATGAAAGTCTTCATGCCACAGTTATGGGACCAAAAGGTCAATGGGTGGAAGTTCAGATTAGGACCGTAAGGATGGATCAAATAGCGGAAAAAGGATATGCTGCCCATTGGAAATATAAAACAAAAGATAAGAGTGCTGCCGCTACACATAGTTTAGACAACTGGATAAAACAAATTAGAGAAGTACTAGAAGATCAAGAAGGGAATGCTCTAGAATTTTTGGATGAGTTCAAAATGAGCTTATACGCAGATGAGGTCTTTGCATTTACTCCTAAAGGCCATCTAAAGAAGCTACCAAAAGGGTCTACTTCTTTAGACTTCGCATTTGAGATACACACTGAAGTAGGTGCTAAATGTCTAGGTGCCAAAGTGAATGGAAAATTGGTTCCGCTGAGCTACCAAATAAGAAATGGAGACCAGATTGAGATCCTAACTTCAGCTAAGCAAAAACCAAACAAAGATTGGCTTGACTTTGTAAAAACCACTAAGGCTAGGACCAAAATCAAACAGAGTCTAAAAGACGATAAACGAGCTATAGCATCATTAGGTAAAGAATCGCTAATGCGTAAAATGCGAAATGCTGGATATGACTATAATAATGATAATCTGAACAAACTCGTAGCGTACTACAGTGTTGATGATGAACTTGATCTCACTTATATGATCGAGACGGGGGCTATTGATAAAGAGAAAATTAAGTTTCAAGATATCTTCTTAGAGTCCAAGTCAGTACATAAGCAGGGAACTGAACGAGAGTCAAATCTAAAGAAGAAAACTTCGAATGAACTTCTTCTTGGAGATGCAACTGTAGAGTTGCATTATACTATGGCCAAATGCTGCAACCCTATACCTGGAGATAAAGTGATGGGCTTCATTACTGTGGCAGGAGAAGTAAAAGTACATCAAACAAGTTGTAAAAACGCCTCAAATTTGATGTCTAAGTATGGCTACAGAATCATCAAAGCTAGATGGGCAGATGACCCCGTAATAGACGAAGATTTTGAAGCAGGAATTGAAATAACAGGTATAGATTCTATCGGTTTGGTAAGTAAAGTTACTGACATTGTTTCCAAACAGTTGAATGTCATCATGAAATCAATCAGTTTTGAATCCTTGGATGGAACGTTTATTGGCAAGCTTAAGATACAAGTAGCTGACAAACAGAACTTAGAACAATTAATGACCGATTTAAAGGGTATGGATCAATATATTAAAGTAAGTAGAATTTACTTAGAACACGTACCTTCACTAAAAGATAACTAAATGGAAGAAGCTTTAAGTATAAAGGATGAGGTGAAAAACCTATTTACTTCCTACTTGGAAAAAAAAGGTCAAAGAAAAACACCTGAGAGGTATGCTATTCTTGATGAGATATATAGCAATAAGAAGCATTTTGATGTGGACACGCTATATATACAGATGAAGAACCGCAACTATCACGTAAGTCGAGCAACGGTTTACAATACGCTTGATCTATTACAGGAGTGTGGACTAGTTATCAAGCACCAGTTTGGACAGAATATGGCACAGTTTGAACAGGCGTATGGGTATAAACAACACGATCATATAATCTGTAACACCTGTGGGAAAGTAATGGAATTCTGTGATCCTCGTATCCAGCAAATCACATCCAAGATGGCTGAATTGCTAAATTTTGAAGTAAAAAGGCATTCACTGAACCTATACGGAGAACCACAAGTAGATGATTTGGGACTTTGTATGAATTGTGACAATCAAGTTAAAATAGTAGAAACAAAATAAATGGTAGACGTACTTTTAGGCCTCCAATGGGGCGACGAAGGAAAAGGGAAAATCGCTGATTATCTCACACCAAAATACGACGTAGTAGCACGTTTTCAAGGAGGTCCTAATGCAGGACACTCCCTAGAATTCAATGGGATTAAACACGTCTTAAACACTATACCTTCAGGTATTTTTCATGACGGCTGTGTTAACATTATTGGGAATGGAGTAGTTATAGATCCTGTACTTTTTATGGCGGAAATTGACCGTACGGCTGCAGCTGGAGCCAATGTCAAGGAAAACCTAAGAATTTCATACAAGGCTCATATCATAATGCCAACACACAAAATTTTGGATGCGGCTAGTGAATGGAGTAAAGGTGATAAAAAAATAGGCAGTACCCTTCGTGGTATAGGTCCTACCTATCGTGAGAAAATAGGAAGAGGCGGACTAAGAGTGGGTGAATTATTTGACCCAAACTTTGAGAAAAACTATCACGAGAAGAAAAAAAGATCTCTTCAACTAGTAGACCAGATAGGGTTTACAGATTTTGACCTACCAGCAATGGAAGAAGAGTTCTTCACAGCAGTAGAAAGACTTCGTGAGTATCAGTTTGTCAATAGTGAATATCTGATAAACCAACATATTACAGATGGGGATGATATCTTGGCAGAAGGTGCTCAAGGTAGTATGCTAGACATAGATTTTGGTTCATATCCTTTTGTTACTTCTAGCAACACTACGGTAGGAGGTGTTTCTACGGGTCTAGGTATTGCACCAAAACACATCAATAAAGTAAAAGGAATTTTCAAAGCATATTGTACGCGTGTAGGTAGCGGTCCATTCCCTTCTGAGCTACATGATGACATGGGCGAACACATCCGTAAAACAGGAAACGAGTTTGGAGCTACGACTGGTAGACCGCGTAGAACTGGTTGGTTAGATTTAGTCGCATTAAAGTATGCTATAATGTTAAGCGGAGTAGACGAACTTTGCATGATGAAGGCAGACTGTCTAAGTGGAATCGACAATGTTATGGTAGGAACTAGCTATAAAGGAGATCGCATAGAAACCAACGAAGTCCCATTCGATTTAAACGTTGACAATTTCAAGTCAGTTTATGACTCACATCCAGGTTGGCAAGAGGACATCACTCAAATAAAAACACACGATGCTCTTCCAGAAACGTTTAAGAAATATATCAGCTCAATAGAACGACAGATAAATACACCAATCAGCATCATATCTGTAGGGCCTGGTAGAGATCAAACAATTATAAAATAAAGCCAAAAGGCTCATTACTAATTAATAACTAACCACTAATAATTTAAGAAAATGAACGCATACGTTTTTCCAGGACAAGGAGCCCAATTTGTAGGAATGGGCAAGGAACTATATGAAAACAACCCTAAGGCAAAAGAACTATTCGAAAGAGCTAATGAGATACTAGGCTTTAGAATAACAGACGAAATGTTTGAAGGAACGGCTGAAGGACTCAAAGAGACCAAAATAACTCAGCCTGCCGTATTTCTACATTCGGTTATATTAGCTAAGACCATAGATGACTTTAAACCTGATATGGTAGCCGGACATAGCTTAGGTGAGATTTCTGCTTTAGTAGCAAGTAACTGTCTTGCATTTGAAGATGGGCTGAAACTAGTAGCAATAAGAGCTAATGCTATGCAAAAAGCTTGCGAGGCAAACCCAAGTACTATGGCAGCAATTATTGGTCTAGACGATGCTGTTGTAGAAGAGGTATGTAATTCTATAGAGGATATCGTAGTAGCAGCTAATTACAATTGCCCTGGACAGTTAGTTATATCTGGGAGCAATGAAGGTATAGATAAAGCATGTGAGGCCTTAACAGAAAAAGGAGCTCGTAGAGCTCTAAAACTACCTGTAGGTGGAGCATTTCATTCCCCGCTTATGGAACCTGCACGAGAAGAACTCGCAGCGGCTATAGAAGCTACAACTTTCTCCGCCCCTACCTGTCCTGTATATCAAAATGTAACTACAAAAGGT
>JBMYYN010000087.1:0-7691 GCA_049609445.1 Bacteroidia bacterium
GAATAACATATTTCTCCATAGGACATTTTTTATATCCTTAGGAATCATCGCTTTGATATTTGTATTTGGGCATTTTTACCCTTTGTATCACAGCCTGGCAATCATATTGTCTGTGCTCCTATTAGTCCTTAGCATCACTGATGTGTACTTATTGTATCGTGTACATGGCATTTCTGCTAGAAGAGAGGTAAGTTCAATACTCTCTAACGGAGATGAAAACGATTGTATAATTCAAATTGACAACACGTATAGTCATTCTATATATACAACTATTTATGAGGAGATTCCTCATCAGTTGGCTCTTCGAGAATTGAAGTTTCAGACGAAGCTCAATTCGTATAAAACCAAATCCATAGATTACACGCTTCGCCCTACCAAGAGAGGAGAATATGACTTTGGAGATATAGTGATTATGGCTAGATCTCCCCTTCAATTAGTCACACGTAGATATGTTGCTACTGCCAGTAAAAAAGTCTCAGTATACCCTTCTTATATTCATCTGAATAGGTACTCATTTAAGAATTTCAGACAATACACCAATGAGGTAGGTGTCAAGAAAACACGTCGAATCGGTCACTCAACTGAGTTTGAACACATAAAGGGATATGTGAAAGGAGATGACATTCGCTATATCAACTGGAAAGCCAGTGCCAAAAGAGGTGACCTCATGGTCAATCAGTACATGGATGAACGTGCCCAACAAATCTATTGTGCCATAGATACTGGAAGAGCTATGCAAATGCCTTTTGAGGGACTCACTCTACTGGATTATTCTATCAATAGCACATTGGCAATGAGCCACATCATCGTCAAAAATAAAGACCGAGCGGGTGTCTTATACTTTAATAAAGAGGTAGAAAAGATACTCCCAGCTGATAAGGCCATAGGACAACTTCCCAAAATACTAAAGTTTCTTTACAACCTGAAAACCGTTTTCTGGGAAAGCAATTTTGAAAAACTCTACAGCACCATAAAATTCAAAATAAGTCATCGTAGTCTGATCCTATTGTACACCAACTTTGAGGACATGAATTCTTTGCACAGGCAATTGCCCTATTTGAAAGGAATAGCGAGAAACAATGTTTTGGTGGTTATATTTTTCAAAAACTCTGAGCTAAACAAAGTGGTTCATTCGAAGTCTGAAACAGAACTTGATTACTATAATAAATCTGTAGCTGAGAAACTTTCATTTCAGAAAAAGCTCATCGTCAAAGAGCTAAATAAACACGGTATACAAAGTGTATTAACTGACCCTGAAAATTTGACAATAGATACTATTGACAAATACCTAGAGATTAAGTCTAGAGGGTTGATTTAATTTAAAAAAAACATGAAAACAGGTTCTATATACTTAATAATAATAACATTTTTTCTGTCGTCGTGTGCAGGATTTCAAAAGAAACAGCTTACTGATGCCAATAAATTTATCAGTATTGACATACCTAAAAACTGGATTGTCGACCGAAACATTGAACTTGGCGGTGGTTCTTTTATTCAAATCACAATACCTAATGAGCCTCAGAATTCCAGTCTACTAATTGAATGCAGTAATATTTCAACAGTTTGGGATCAAAATGATATGGAGAAAGTGGAAGCAGCAATGAAGCATGACGGCATGAAAGATGTAAACATAAAAAAGACAAATCTTGAAAATTCAGAAGTAATAGTCATAAAATGCAGTCAGGAAAAAGGTGGATATACTTTTTTATTAGAAATGAGAACCATCAATAATCCTAATCGAGAAGAAAGCGTTACTTTGACATATACACATCTTGAAGGTGATGGACAAGCACTTAACCACAAGGCTTTTGATAGGATAAGCAAAGACCTCTCAAAGTAGAAGTTCTACTTAGACATCTGAAATTACTTATCTATTAAGTCTTCTTAACGTACTGCGTAATTATCACAATAGTCTGTCCTTCAACCTTTCCTTCTATATATTCAGCATTATCTGGATCTAGACGAATATTTCTTACAGGAGTTCCTCGTTTGGCTATCATACTAGACCCTTTTACAGGTAGGTCTTTGATGAGGACCACAGAATCACCAACATTCAGAGTCACACCGTTGCTATCCTTATGTACGATTCCTGAAGTGGTTACTTCTTCATAGCCATCCTTTGCCCAAGTGGAGGTATCATCATCCATATACATCATATCTAGCAAGTCCACAGGCCAACCTTCGTCTTTTAGACTATTAAGCATACGCCAAGCGACTACTTTCACGGCATTGGCTTCTGCCCACATGCTATCATTCAAGCACCTCCAGTGATTTGCATCCACGTTTTCAGAATTTTTGAGTTGGTCATCACAGGTCTCGCAGACCATCACACAGTCATCCGCTGATTTACCATCTTTGGGAGATACCGTATAGACCGTAAGACCTTTCTTAGATGCACACATCTCACAACTATCATTCCCTCTATCTCTTAAATCTTGCTCTATACTCATCGATATTATTTTTTATGTAGACTGCGAATATACTCTCACTTCAAATGCAAAAAAGTCGATGTGCCTAAGTCATCTTGATTATCTTCTGAATAGAAGTAATTTTGAGCTATAAGAAAAAACACTAAATCATCGTTTCTGAAATATTAAATGAAAAAACTTTCCTACTTAATTATTCTCACCGTTTCTATATTTTGGATCGGTTGTGAATCTAAGCCACAAGAAGAAGATTCACATGTGCCATTGGAAAACGCCATAGAAGCTTCACCAAAACAAATGCTAACTGATGCATATCAACTCTTCAAAGAAGGAGATGATGAAGCATCTATAAAACTAGCTAACGAAGTACTCCGTTTAGGAAGAGAAACAGAAAACGATACACTTATAGGTAAAGCTCTCACTTCTCTTTGTAGAAATGCTCAGCGAAAGCTAGACACAACTAGTCTTGCTGAATTAAGCACTCAGCTCGAGGACTTATCTAAAACGACAGGAAATCGACAGTGGATGATGTATAGAGCTCATATGAATGCCGAGATGTGGCGACTTATCGGAGATATGGAGCGAGCAGAAGCATTTTACAACGAAAGCCTTGAAATCAGCCACAAAACAGGAGCCATTGGTATGTACACCATCGACCATTTCAATAAATCATTTGTATCTACGGCAAAGGGAGATTTTGACGCTGCTAGGGACCTCATAGCACGCTACTATGAGTTGCGTAAAGAAAATAGCTGGAATGAAGAAGATGCATACGGACTTATTGCATTGGCATATCTACTTGAGCAACAGAAAAATTACAAAGGAGCTCATGAAGTGGCAGTAGTTACGAGAAGACTGTTCAAAGAACAAAACCTCTTTCCTGAGCCGCCAGATGAAAAACCGCTACTGATGGTAGAAGCAAAAGTAAAGGAAGAGCTTGACCCTCGATCATACAAAAACATTGCTGAACATTCTGTAAAACACAATGTTTCTTCACTCCTCGAGAAGTTCTTGAAGTAACCTAATAGCGAAAAAATGAACAAGGATAATGCTCGTACTTCCATCATACTAGGGGCACTGACACTCATACTCTTTGCCACTAAGATGCAAATCCTAGATCTGATAGAGCCGTCTAAATCTATAGGCCAACGAATAGGTGAAAGTGCAAAAGATGTAATGGACATATTCGATGGAAAGTCTATCACAAAAAACACAAAGACTAGCAGAGAAATGTGGTCAAACATCATAACCATTTGCTCCTTTCTGTTTTTTACTGCTACGGTATATTCTTCACTCGGCTGTCTTCAAATGAAATCCAAAAGGATATATGGAATAGGGGGAATCATCCTAGCGACTATAGGATTAGGTATATTCTTGACCCATTTGGCCATAGGACTAGTAGGATTTATAATTATAGCTGTATTGGGAGTGATTCTCGTTTTTGCAGCTGCATAAAGACGATCTACCATGAATCAATCTCAGAAACAAATCATCCAAAAGTACACGGACCATAGTGAGAGTGACGACGTACAGCAAGGCTATAAGGCTCTCATTCATTTCTTACTAGCTCTGAGGAATCATTTCAAAAATCTAGAACCGTCAGAATACAGCGTTGGAAGCTTTTATCAAGGGTACATGGATATCAGCTATTTCCCTGTAATTAATTCAACTTTGAAGAGACACAAGCTAAAAGTTGGGCTTATTTTTAATCACGGAAAAATGCAATTTGAGTTGTGGCTTCTTGGACAAAATAAACAGATTCAAAAGAAGCATTGGGAGCGATTTAAAGATCTAACTGCATACAAGTATCCTTGTTCTAAGTCTGCTCATCAATCAATATCTGAAATAGTCATAGACGACAATCCGGATTACAGCGACTTAAAAAAATTGACAAATACGATAGAGCAAAAGACATTATCCTTCATAGATGAAATATCTCAACTACTCTAAGCATGAAACTCACTGACGGAAAAATTCAACTTTTTCATCTTGCACTTTTATTAGCCGCAGCTCTAATTTTTTGGAATACCATATTTCTATATCCCATCAAGCTATTTGTAGTAATGCTTCACGAAATGAGCCATGGTCTTATGGCTGTCGCCTTTGGTGGAGAAATCATAGAGATCCAAATCGATAAACGTATAGGCGGATATTGCCAGTATCGGATGGAGCCCAGCTTTTGGGGCAGCTTTATGACCGCGAGTGCCGGTTACCTTGGCAGTCTGTTTTGGGGTTCACTTATTCTATTGCTAGCCGTCAAATCTGAGCGAGACAAGTACATAACTTTGGTCATTGGAATTGTACTCATTATCCTCTCCTACTTTGTCCTACAGTCAGGCGAAATGTTTGGCACAACTATGACCGCTGGGTTGGCTTTGTTTATGCTGATTTCCTTCAAGTACTTCGGTGCATTTTTTCACGATTTATGGTTAAAATTTCTTGGAATCACTTCTTGTGCATATGTCATACTCGACATCAAAGATGACCTCATAGATCGCAGCAATGTAGGCAGTGATGCAGACTGTATAGCAGAACTGATAGGGCTACCAAGTGTATCTATTGGTATCATATGGATGGCTATCGCGATTCTCAACCTCATGATTATACTTAGATACATCTACAAGCAACAAAAAATCCCTTTTTAAATGAAGATCACCTATTCTTTAAAACCGTTCATCGGATAAAAACTATTCACCTCCCACATTACTGGATTATAAATATTATTTTCACGGGATGTTTAATTTTTCGATCAATAAAACTACTACAATGGCAATAGCCTGTGCACTTACTGTCACAGCATGCACTAAAGCTCCTCAAGAAGAAAAAATGGAAGAAAACATATTACTCCAGGAATGGACAGGACCATATGGAGGTGTCCCCGCATTTGACAAAATGAACCTGGAAGATGTCAAACCTGCTATGCTTCGCGGTATGGAGATAAATCTGGCAGATATCGACGCCATTGCCAATAGTGAAGAAGCTCCAACATTTGAAAACACAATAGAAGAAATGGAACGTGCTGGCGAGGAACTAGACCGTGCTTTTAACTATTATGGTATTCTTAGTAGCAACATGTCTTCACCTGAATTTAGGGAATTGCAAGCCGAGCTTTCTCCACTTTTTTCAGAATTTCAATCAAAAATTACTCAAAACGAAAAGCTTTTTTCTCGTATAAAAGCAATCTACGATGATTCACAAGTACATCCACTGCCTGCTGATCAACAGCGAGTAGTAGACCTCAAATACAAGCAATTTGAAATGAATGGAGCTCTGTTAGATTCTGAAAAGAAAGCTGAGTACGCTGCAATAAGCAAGGAGCTATCAAGTCTCTACAATAAGTTTTCGGATAATGTGCTTCACGATGAAGAAAACTACGTCACTTATCTCACAGAAGAACAATTAGGAGGACTTCCAGAAGGATTTGTGAAATCCGCAGCTAGTATAGCAACAGCCAAAGGTCAAGAAGGCAAATATGCCATAACGAATACTCGTTCATCTATGGATCCTTTTTTGACTAATTCTACTGAAAGAGAACTGCGTAAGCAGGTATGGACCAACTACTACTCTAGAGGTGATAATGGGGACGAATACGACAACAATGAGCTGATAGCAGAAATACTTCGATTGAGAAGAAAAAAAGTAGAAGTTTTGGGTTATGAAAACTTTGCAGAATGGAGATTGCAAGACCGTATGGCGAAAAATCCAGAAAACGCTCTGGCATTGATGGAAGCTGTATGGGGAGCGTCTACTGCTCGTGTACATGAAGAAGTTGCAGATATGCAAGCAGTAGCAGACAGAGAAGGTGCTAACATCACCATCGAACCTTGGGATTACAGATTTTATGCTGAAAAAGTGCGTAAAGAAAAATATGACCTCAACTCTGAAGAAGTAAAACAATACCTACAACTGGATAAGCTGACAGAAGCGATGCACTATGTAGCAGGGAGACTGTTTGACTATAGTTTCACTCCAGTACCAGAAGGAAGTGTCCCTGTGTTTCATGAAGATGTGAAAGTGTGGGAAGTGACCAATCAGACTACAGGAGACAATGTAGGACTATGGTACTTAGATCCATACGCTCGTGAAGGCAAGCGTTCTGGAGCTTGGGCTACTACATACAGAAGCCACACCACTTTTGATGGAAAGAAAAATGTTCTCGCTTCTAACAACTCAAACTTTGTAAAACCTGCTGAAGGCGAAGCTCTATTAGTCTCTTGGGATGATGCTACTACGTTTTTTCATGAGTTTGGACATGCTCTGCATTTCTTTTCTTCGAACGTCAAGTATCCTACACTCAATAGCGGAGTACGAGACTATACCGAATTTCAATCTCAGCTACTCGAAAGATGGTTGAGCACAGATGAAGTCATCAACAACTATCTAGTTCATAACAAGACAGGAGAACCAATGCCTGCAGAATTGGTACAGAAAATCAAGAACGCCTCTACGTTCAACCAAGGATTCTCTACTACAGAGTATCTGGCATCTGCACTGATGGATATGAAATTTCACTTAGCAGATCCATCAGATATGGATGTTGACCAATTTGAAAGAGAAACACTAGCAGAACTCAATATGCCTATGGAGCTTCCTATGCGTCATAGAACTCCTCATTTCGGCCACGTATTCTCAGGAGAAGGCTACGCCACTGCTTACTACGGCTATATGTGGGCAGATGTACTTACAGCTGATGCTGCAGAATCCTTTGCTGAAGCTCCAGGAGGATTTTATGATAAAGACTTGGCCGACAAACTGGTAAAATACCTGTTCGCTCCACGTAATGCCATCGATCCTGCTGAAGCGTATCGACTATTCAGAGGAAGAGATGCTAAGATAGAAGCTCTTATGAGAGACAGAGGGTTTCCGGTTGTTGATAATTAAATTTAGTTTTTGTTAACTCAAATTGACCATCATATTTCAAAAACTTATATCTAAAGAAGAATTATTATGTAAGAAGTAGGGTTGTATTTGATAAGTATATAGTGGGCTCAAAAAAGGATAAAACAAGCTTTGAATAACATTCTAAGTTTATCAAATCCGTAAATAAATACTCCAAATTGTTGATTACTTTTGAAGAGAATTATATACAATAAATGTTCAATTTAAACCTACATAACTTTCGAAGTTTTCAAAATCAAAAATTTAATTTTTCTAGAATAAACATATTCATCGGCGAGAATAGTGGGGGAAAAAGTTCTCTATTAAAATTTTTACTTTCTTTAAAACAAACGCTCGAGTCCCCAAATGAATTTAACCTTAAATTAA
>JBMYYN010000088.1:0-7629 GCA_049609445.1 Bacteroidia bacterium
AGCAGCTAGTTCGCTGATTAAGATTGTTTCTAAGATAGAGAGGCTTGATTTTCAGGGACATTACCTCAATCCTATGGATGCTAGAAATGAGATAAATTTCAGCGAAATAGACCTCATATTCCTAGACGTAGAGATGCCAGAAATTACGGGATTAGACTTTATTAAGACCTTAAGTAACCCGCCTAGAGTAGTAGTAACTACTTCGAAAAGTGACTTTGCAATGGGGGCTTTTGAGATAGAGGCCGTTGATTTTATTCTCAAGCCAGTAGACATATCAAGTATACTTAAAGCACTGGACAAATACGACAAGTTGGACAATTCAGGTGGAGTTGATTCTGATTCAGAGTCCATCTTTGTCAAGGTTGATTCCAAACTCGTAAATCTCAAATTTGATGAGATTCTTTGGTTAGAAGCCTTAGGAGATTATGTGGGATTTCACGTAGCAGAAAAAAGATATGTAGTGAAATCAACTTTGTCCGCTATTGAGAAAAGAATCAAACTTAAAAACTTTGTAAGAGTGCATCGCTCATTTATGGTTAATACTGACCATATCAAAAACATAGACGACTCTTCGCTGATTATAGGTGATAAGCTAATCCCAATCAGCAGAGGAAATCGTCCAGAGTTGATTAAGAGATTAAACTTGTTGAAATAAAATCACAAAACAATAAATTGAAAATACTAGTAACTGGTGGCTTAGGATACATAGGGAGCCACACTGTAGTAGAATTACAAGCCAATGGTCACGATGTAGTCGTGATAGATAATCTGAATAATTCGAAAATCGAAGTAAAAGACCGAATTGAAAAAATAAGCGGTAAGTCCTTTGATTTGGAGATAGGTGATGTTAACGATTCTGAAAAGTTAGATTCCTTGTTCAAGAGACATAAGTTTGATGGAGTGATTCACTTTGCAGCTCATAAGGCCGTAGGAGAATCGGTAGATCATCCAGTGATGTACTATCATAACAATGTGAGTGGTCTGATCTCTCTGATGGGAGTGATGGAAAGGAACGAGGTGAGCAATCTCATATTTTCATCGAGCTGCACAGTTTATGGAGCGACCACTGATCTGCCAGTAACCGAAGCTACGGCGATACAAAAAGCGGAAAGTCCTTACGGAACTACCAAAATCCTTTGTGAGGACATAATTACTGACTATGCCAAGCACAAAGATTTTAATGCAATACTTCTACGATATTTTAATCCGGTAGGAGCACACCCAAGTGCTTTGATTGGAGAATTACCTACTGGAGTACCCAATAATTTGGTGCCATACATTACTCAGACTGCCGCGGGTATTCGAAAAGAACTAACGGTACATGGAGATGACTATAGTACCAAAGATGGAACATGTATTCGAGATTATATTCACGTAGTAGATTTAGCCAAAGGACATGTTAAGGCATTGAACTACTCGATAGGGATGAGCGAATCTGTAGACGTGTTTAATGTAGGTACAGGAAATGGAAACACTGTTCTAGAGGTGATTCAGGCATTTGAAAAAGTAAATGACCTCAAGCTGGCCTACAAGATAGGTCCTCGACGAGGTGGAGACATAGAGCAAATCTGGGCAGATACTACCAAAGTCAATGCGACCTTGGGGTGGAATGCATCATATGGCATCGAAGATATGATGCAACATGCATGGGCATGGCAGAAAGGGCTGGAGTAAAAGAGAGTTATTTAAGACCAGTGAATCAAGAATTTGTTTATTGGCGACTTTGACTTTTGCTCATTCAAAGTTACTATTCACTCTTAACCAAGCTACCTCTTATTCACACCCAATACCATTAATACAGCTTCTTCGCCATTGGTGTCGGTTGTGAAGCCTATACTTTGACCATTTCCTTGAAAACGGACATTCTGTTTGAGAGCTTGGCTCAATGCGTTATTGATCTTAGCATGATACGAGTTCCCTGAAGCATTATTAATAGCTGCATTCACTCGTTCATAATCTATAGGTTGCTTTGTTACTAAGATGGCAAAGTAGTCTTTGTTTCCTTCGTTATCGGCAAGAAGTGAGTGGTCCTTTGGAAAGACTCTAGTTCCCGTGATACCACAATAAGGTGAGTGCTTAGCAGTATAAGGGAATAATACATAACTGCTATTGTTCGTCTCTGCACCAAAGATGTAAGTATAGCACTCTAAAGAGTTAGCTACTTCAATCTTAAACTTTGACATTTTGGCAATGGAACCCGTGGTTTCAAAATAGTTCCCTGATACCGGTTTGATAGGGATATACTGTCCAGTACTATTGGCTACCAAGCCAAATGCCATTTCAAATCTATTTATGTCAGATGCTTTCGAATTTCCCATAGGGTAGAGTCCATAAGCTTCTTTCGTAAAAAACTTCAGGTCCTTGTACGTAACCCAGCCTATTCCGTCTTTTCCCCATTCTCTTCCCCAACTATTCATGATTTGGAAGGCTCCTCCAGCCTTGTAATCGTCGTATCCAATCACACACATAGCATGACCGCCAAATCCTCTCATTCTGTAATCATTTTGAGTAGGTTGCCAAACCTCTTGTCCCTGCATACCTTGCATAAAACTACCACCTACGAGCATTCCTATAACCACAGGAGCTCCTTGGGCTAAATTTTGCTTTATGGCCATCATATCAATGTCACTTCGCGGATTATCTGTCACCGTAAGGCGATTGTATCCCTTGGTCGTGTAGTTCCTCATCTTTGCATCACGAGGTTTATTGGCACAAGAGTTCTGATCGTATGGAAAATCTCTCCAAGGCAAAACTCCTCTAGTACGCATGACTTCCATGGCTTGATTTATATATGCCCCTTGACAGTCCTTGAGTGCAATTTGATTATACAAGCTACTAGGGCTAAATGCTACCTGACTTGGATTTTTTCCTGTTTTTCTAGCCTCTAGTATAGTACGTGCTGCATAGCTACTGCTCCATCCTACACAACTTCCTTGGTAACCCTGATTTTTTCTTGGTGGACAATATTCTAATAGAGATACCTGCTCTGGTAGCGTATTGTTTGATTTTTCTGCAAGAGGTTCGAAAACTTCCGCTTTGTCAAATTCATCTGGATCTAGGTCAGCCCCTTTCGTAAGTCCTCCATCATCCACAATTACTTGATTATTTTCTGGACCACTCGGAGCAGAAGAGCACCCTCCTTTGGAGAAGTACCATATGCCACCGACTACAGCTATAAAAAGCATGAGTTTCGGTTTTTTAATAATAAAAGGAATAGCCATTACCAGAATTTTTCCAATTCCTCCTCCGCCTGAGCTACCCTGTGAATTTCTTGGATTTGTGTTTTGTTTGTCTTGCCCTTTGTTTTCGTCGGGCACCATTCGTATTGGCATAGTTGTTAGATTAGTTTCACAAATTAAACATCATTTTCAGATTATTTCTACTATCTGACCCAACCCTTTTGTGCTGACTCACGTATATGAAGGTATATTTACAACAATTATGAAGTTCAGAACATTACTATTATTAGCATTTTTATCAGTATTTAGCATAGCGAGTCAAGCTCAGACTTGTTCTGCATATGGATACTTTACTAACAGTTTAGGTACGGTCACATTTGTAGACTCTTCTTATTCTCAAAACGGGCATATCTCCACATGGAGTTTTGGAGATGGATCATCTGCATCAGGTTCTACTGTTACTCATACCTATAGTGCAAATGGCACCTATAGTGCTTGTTTGACCATTTTTGATAGCATAGCAAATTGTGTAGATACTACTTGTTTGAACGTCACTATAACGGCATATTCTTCTTCATGTAACGCCAGTTTTACATATGCTATAGATTCATTAAATCCGCTGAAAGTAAACTTTACAAACACCTCTACGGGAGCTTCTTCGATAGGTTGGTGGAATGGAACAGCCTTCGGAATGTCAGGAAGTAATCCATCGCACACTTACACATCTTCTGGGTATAAATCAGTATGTGTGATAGCTTATGATAGCTCTGGTAATTTCTGTGACTCGAGTTGTCAGGTAGTTTATGTGCCTGGTTCTGGGGGAACTACTTGTAATGCAGCATTTACATATTCTGTAGATACGAGTAATGGATTTAAGATCAACTTTACAAATACCTCTGTAGGTGCGAGTACTGCGTACTGGTGGTTTGGGGGAAGCAATAGTTCAACAAGTTGGAATCCTAGTTTCACATATGCGTATACAGGATCTCAAACGATATGCCTAACTACATACGATAGCTCGGGCAATTTATGTGACTCTGTTTGTCAGCAGATTTACGTGCCGGGAAATAGTTCTTCGAGTTGTGATGCAACTTTTTCAGCCTCAATTAATCAAAACACGGCTTCGTTTTATGATAGTAGTTCGTACAACATGACATCAATATGGACATTTGGCGATGGCACTACATATACGGGTAAGAATCCTACACATTCATATGCATCTAGTGGTACTTATACAGTGTGTCACAGTTTATATGATTCTACAGCATCTGGGCTTGTTCTTTGTGATTCGGAATGTATGTTGATTACCGTAACGTTACCATCTAGCAGTACTTGTGATGCGAGCTTCTATTTTTATACTTCACAGAATACCGTGTATTTCTATGATAGTGCTTTCTCATCAGCAGGTTTGTTATGGACATTTGGTGATGGAAATACATCTACAAACAATAACCCGTCTCACACCTATGCTAGTGGTGGGACTTACAATGTATGCTTATATGTGTATGATTCTACTGCATTTGGAGTTGTAGTTTGTGATTCGAGCTGTCAAACGGTTACAGTCACAAGCCCTTCTAGCTGTACGGCATCATTTACTTATGCAGCAGATACAACTAATCCATTAAAAATTGATTTCTCAAATACTTCAACAGGAGCGAGCACAGCATACTGGTGGTTTGGAGGATCTAATAATTCCAATGCTTGGGATACTTCATTTACTTTTAGTAGTGCAGGCCAGTATCCAGTATGCTTGACTACGTACGATAGTGCTGGAAACTTCTGTGATTCAGTTTGTTCATATATCACTGTTTCATCAGGGACTTCAGGGTGCAACGCTTCATATTATTTAGCTATAGATACGACTACCTTGTACAACTTATACATTGTAAATAATAGTACAGGGACAGATTCTACGACATCCTATTTATGGACATTTGGTGATGGTGACTCATCTACCGCTCAGAATCCTACTCATCAGTATGCGAGTTTTGGGTTGTACGAATTATGCCTGACGATTACCACATCAACATCTTTTGGTGGGACTTGTACGAGTACGCACTGTGATTCTATAGGAATGGATTCTAATGGAATGTTACTTAAAAATGGGGCCTTTGGAATTACGATAGTCAATGAATCAGAAGTGTTGAGTGTTGACGATTTAGAGTCATTCAAGTCTGTAAGTGTTTACCCTAATCCTACTTCTGGTAATGTTACACTTGCTGTGAATGCCCTTGTGAGCGATGACATTGATATCCGAGTGATGAATAGTCTCGGTCAAGAAGTTGTGAATTCGCACAAAAGAGTATATACAGGTGAGAATAAGATAAAAGTAGACCTGAGTGATCAGCAAGCAGGATTGTACTTTGTCAATTTGCGTCTGGGCAACCAAACCAAAAGCATAAGAGTCTTGGTAAAGAGATAATGTTTTAAAACAGTTAAAGATCTAAGGGCTCATTGAGCCCTTTTTTCGGTTTATATAACAAAGGAATTTGAAAGAAAGTCAACTTATAAAAGGATGCATCAAAAACGATAGGCGAGCTCAGAACGCCTTGTACGAGATGTATTTTCCTTTGATGAGTAGTGTGGCTTTGAGATATGCAAAAAGAGAGGAAGATGCTCTTCAAAAAATGAATGGAGGATTCCTCAAAGTTCTTCAGAATATTAATAAGTATGACAATCAGTTCACTCTTGCTACCTGGATACGAAACATCTTGGTAAATCACATGATAGATGAGTTCCGAAAGGAAAAGAAGTACATAGCGAGTATACATCTTACAGAATTTGCTGAAACGGACTCTATGGTAGATTTCAATTCTGCTGAGTCCAATTTAGGTGTGAAGGAGTTAAGATCTATGCTGTCAAACTTGCCAGAGGTTACAGAAAAAGTGTTTAACCTCTATGCTATAGATGGTTATAAACATAGAGAGATAGCAGAGTTGCTAAATATCTCAGAAGGAACGAGTAAGTGGCATGTAAGTGATGCAAGAAAGAAGCTAAAAAGAATGCTTGAGAAGCAAACAAAGATGGAAGAACAAATGGTAACGATAGGAAGAAAATGAGCAATATTGACGATATATTCAAAGATGGTTTAGATGGGAAAGGTCTAGAATATAGTAGTGCCAACTGGGCTGCTATGGAAGGTCTATTGCCTGCTAAGAAGATTGGCTTTCTGGCAAAGTATAAATGGGCTTTGGGAGTTGTCATGTTGGTTAGTGTAGGAGCTGCCTATTTTTTATGGGGGACAGGAGAAGTAGGAAATGATGTGGCAGTGGCATCAAGTAATACAGTATCAAACATTCCTCATAAATCAACAGATGTCGTACTTGAAGAGGAAGAGAATAATGATAAAGAGGATCTGAAGTCTGACATCATTGTGGCTACAGTAACAAATCAAGAAACGTTAAGTGCTTTTGAAGAGGAACATGGAACTGATGTGATCCAGGTAATAGAAGAAGACGCAGGTGAAATAGTATCTTCGACAGGAAATCAAATAAGCATTGATAACAGCCCTGAAATAGTTGAAAGAGCTCAAGAAGCTAGTAGTACAGGGAGAATTGTTTCGCATTCACATAGTAAACAACAAGATGAGGATTGGTCATCAAATATGTTGAGCGATGAATACGTGCTAAGTTCTGTAACTTTAGAATCTCTGCCATATTCAGAAAAAAGAGCTGAAAAAATAGAGGTGGAAGATTTCGAATCAGTAAAAACCCCAAGATTTTCTTTGTCCGTTTCTCCTTTTGTAGGTGTAGTGGATTATTCACGAAATCAAAACTTACAAGGGCTTGCCGATGACTTTGGACTCAAAGCATCAGAGAAGGAGCTCAAAAGTCTAGAATATGGTGTGAGAATAGGAGTGAATAAAAAGAAGTGGTCCATTGTTTCTGGTCTTGAATTTTTGAAATTGAATGAGGTAGTTAGCTACTCAGCACCCACTAAGGAGACGTCTTATGAGACCAAGAAAATGATTTCAAATGCAAACTTCACTACTACTTCTAGAGGTACTAGAGTAGCTTTGATGAGTGACGTAATAGTGGATAGTACAGAAAACATAGTAGAGAAGCAGATTTGTGAGAATTGCGATTTCAATGTGTCGTACGTGCGTATACCATTGAATATTCAGTATAATTTTGGTTCTGGTCGACTTCAGTATTTTGGAAATGCAGGAGCAAGTTTGTTACATGCTACCAATGCTGGTGGAAAATACTCCATTGGCGAAAACGTAGCACTTGAGATCAAAGATATTTCTACAGCTGATGTTACACGAAATATGATTCAAATAGATGCTTCTATTGGTGCGAGATACAGAATCCTCAACAATCTATCCGTATGGGGAAGCATTAACCTGAGCCAAGGAACAGTTTCAATGCTTAATACGTATGAACAAGTTCCTGAGTTGAGGAGTATTAGAGTTGGTTTAGAAATAAAACTGTAAGTGCCATTTTGGTTG
>JBMYYN010000089.1:0-7610 GCA_049609445.1 Bacteroidia bacterium
ATACTTTTCCAGAAGCACACATTTATAATCTCGATGCCTTGACTTATGCTGGGAACTTAGAAAACTTAACTGATATTCAAGATTCTAGCAATTATTCCTTCATTCATGCTGACATTCAAGATTTAGAAGATCTTAGAAGAATCTTTAAGGATAATAATATAACACAAGTGGTTCATTTAGCCGCTGAAAGTCACGTAGACAGAAGTATTACAGACCCGCTTGCGTTTGTTAAAACGAATGTACTTGGAACAACAAATTTGTTACAAGCAGCTAAAGAAGCTTGGGACGGCGATTTTAATGATAAACTGTTTTATCACGTTAGCACCGATGAAGTATATGGATCTTTGGGAGATACAGGTTTTTTTTATGAGGATACTGCATATGACCCTAGAAGTCCATATTCTGCAAGTAAAGCAAGTAGTGATCATTTTGTGAGAGCATACCATCATACATATGGTTTACCTATTGTGATTTCTAATTGTTCCAACAATTATGGACCAAATCATTTTCCAGAGAAGTTAATTCCTTTAATGATTAATAACATTATTCATAATAAACCTTTGCCAGTATACGGAGAAGGACTTAACGTCCGTGATTGGTTGTTTGTGATTGACCATGCACGAGCTATTGAGTGTATATTTTCAAATGGAAAGTTAGGAGAAACATACAACATAGGTGGTCATAATGAATGGACAAACTTAGACTTAGTACATGTTCTTTGTGATGTCATGGACGAAAAACTTGGAAGGGATAGGGGAACCTCTCGTTCTCTTATCACCTTTGTAAAAGACAGAGCAGGACATGACTTGAGATATGCTATTGATGCGACTAAGCTTAAGGATGAGTTGGGATGGGTTCCAAGTTTGCAATTTGAAGAAGGATTAGGGAAAACTGTAGACTGGTATTTGTCCAATGAAGGTTGGTTAAACAATGTGACATCTGGTTCTTATGCAGAATATTATAAGGAGCATTATGCAAATGCATAGATTCACATTGTACTCAAACTTTATAGATTAATATTTCTAAAATAGAAGGTAAGATGAATATTCAAATGGTGGACTTGAAGTCGCAATATGCTAGACTGAAAACCGAATTAGATGAAGCACTTCTTGATGTTGTACGTAGTACTGCATACATAAAAGGTCCACATCTTAGACAATTCGAAGAAAATTTAGCGAAGTATCTAGGCGTGAAGCATGTCATCGGTGTGGCCAATGGTACGGATGCTCTCCAGATAGCATTGATGGCCCTGGGATTAGAAAAGGGAGATGAGGTTATAGTGCCGGCATTCACATATGTAGCCACAGCTGAAGTCATTGGTTTACTCGGCTTAAAACCCGTAATGGTGGATGTGGACATTGAGACATTTAATATTAATACTCACGAATTGCGGAATGCTATTACAAGTAAAACCAGAGTGATCATTCCCGTTCATTTGTTTGGTCAACCTTCAGATATGACTGAAATCATGAAAATTGCTGCAGAATTTGATGTAAAAGTCATTGAAGATAATGCTCAAGCCATTGGTTCAGATTTTTACTCTTCCAATGGTGAAAGTCAAAAAACGGGTACAATAGGAGAAATTGGTTGTACATCTTTTTTTCCATCAAAGAATCTTGGTTGTTTTGGTGATGGGGGAGCTATATTTACAAATAGTGATGAGCTTGCGGCAGATATACGGATGATAGCAAATCATGGACAACGCAAGAAGTACTATCATTCCGTATTAGGAGTAAATTCGCGGCTAGACACTATTCAAGCCGCTGTTCTTGATGTGAAATTGAACCATCTGGATGATTTTGCTGAAAGACGAAGAGATGTGGCTAGAAGATATACCAGAGCATTTAAAGAATTAGATTGGCTTACGGTTCCTATTGAATCTGATTTTGGAAACCATGTTTATCACCAATACACTCTGAAAGTGAAAGAAGGTAAGAGAGATAAATTGAAGCTGTTTTTAAATGAAAATGGAATACCTTCTATGATATATTATCCAGTTCCTTTGTACAAGCAAGAAGCTTACAAAGATTACCATAAGTGCCCACTTCTTCCCGTAACTGAAGACCTTTGTCAGACTGTCTTGTCACTCCCCATTCATACAGAGATGGAAGACAATTTACAAGATTTCATAATTGATAAAGTAATTGAATTTGAAAATGAGTAAAGAAAATAAAATTAAGTTTGGGGTCATAGGTTGCGGTCATATAGGGAAACGACATGCAACAATGGTGCAGCTCAACCCAGAATGTGAATTGGTAGCAATGGCGGACAAAGCACCTAAAGAAACGTTGGCTCTCGATTTGTTTAGTGTTCCTTTTTATAATTCTGCTAAAGAAATGTTAGAATTGGAACCGGATATAGATGTAGTCTGCGTTTGTACTCCAAATGGCTACCACTATGAACATGCTAATTTGAGTTTAGAATTTAGCAAACATGTTGTGGTGGAAAAACCTATGGCTCTGAATAGACATGATTGTGAGCAGCTTATTTTTAAAGCTCTCAATGTTTCTAAGAACATCTTTTGTGTAATGCAAAATAGATATTCTCCTCCATCCATATGGCTGAAAGAGATTATCGAAACGGGTAAACTTGGAAAGATCTACAATGTTCAAGTAAACTGCTATTGGAACCGTGATGACCGATATTACTTCAAAGATGGAAAGAAGCACCCATGGAAAGGACAAAGCTCTTTAGATGGAGGAACGCTATTTACACAGTTTTCTCATTTTATTGATTTGATGTATTGGATTTTTGGTGATATCACCAATATTCAAGCCAAGTTCAATAATTTTTCTCACGAGCATTCCATTGAGTTTGAAGATACAGGTTTGGTTTCTTTTGATTTTGTGAAAGAAGGAATGGGTTGTATAAATTATTCCACGGCTGTATGGGATTCAAATTTAGAAAGTAGCATCACTGTAATAGGTGAAAAAGGAACAATTAAAGTCGGAGGACAATATATGAATTCGGTAGAGTTTTGCAATATTGCAGATTACGAGTTTTCTGAATTGCCACCTGCTAACCCTGCCAATGATTATGGCCATTACAAAGGGTCGGCGAATAACCATCCCTATGTTTTTGAGAATATCGCTGATGTTTTAAAAGGCAGAAAACCGATATCTACTAATGCATTAGAGGGAATGAAGGTGGTGGATATAATAGAAAGAATATATAAAGTAAGAGATAACCAAATATGAAAGGAATAATACTCGCAGGAGGATCTGGAACTAGATTATACCCTATAACGAAAGGGATAAGCAAACAGCTTATGCCTATATATGATAAGCCGATGATTTATTATCCGCTATCGGTTTTGATGTTAGCAGGGATCAATGAAGTTCTGATCATCACTACACCACATGAAAATGAGCAGTTTAAAAGACTGCTAGGAGACGGTAGTCAAATAGGATGTAAGTTTGAATATGCTATCCAGGAAGTTCCGAATGGCCTTGCTCAAGCATTTGTGATTGGAGAAAAGTTTATAGGAGATGACTCAGTAGCCTTGATTCTGGGAGATAATATTTTTTACAAGTCTGGGATGTCTACTTTCTTGAAGGAATGTGTTAATCCTGAAGGGGGTGTCGTATTTGCTTATCAAGTTCACGATCCAGAACGTTATGGAGTAGTAGAGTTTGACGAGAATAATAAGGCGATTAGTATTGAAGAGAAGCCTACTAATCCAAAATCTGATTATGCAGTTCCGGGTTTATATTTTTATGATAATTCTGTAGTAGAAATTGCCAAAAATCTAGAACCTTCGGCTCGAGGTGAATATGAGATTACGGATGTAAACAAACATTATCTAAAGGAGGAAAACCTAAGTGTTAAAGTATTTGATAGGGGCACGGCATGGCTAGATACAGGGACTTTTGACTCGTTGCATGATGCTTCTGAGTTTGTACGCGTGATTGAAAAGAGACAGAGTTATAAGATTGGGTGCATAGAAGAAATAGCCTGGAGAAAAGGGTATATATCTCGCGAACAGTTGTTGGTTTTAGCCAAAGAAATTGAAAAAAGTGGATATGGCGTCTACTTAAAAAGAATAGCCAAATAAGCTCTAAAACAGAGCGTTAATCTAAATATAGTGTGTATTGAACGCGAATCAAAGATTGTTTGGATTACGAAGGTGTTTATTTTGCAAAAGCTAAAAATACAAAGATGAAATCATTTTATAGGGTTCTTCTCAGTCTAGTTTTCTTATGTACTTTGAGTAGCATATATGCTCAAACTACATTGACTCAAGAACTACAAGCGGATAAGGCCAAAAAGGAGCTTGAGAATAAAGGGGTAGAAGAAGATGAAATCAAAGCTGCTTTATTGAAAAAAGGAATTGACCTGGATAATCTGAAGCCAGAACAAATTCCGGGATTAGAGGATGAAATCAAAAAAGTAGTAACAGAACTTGAATCGCAAAAAGGCGAAGAAGAACTGAGTAGTGTGAAAGATATCAAGACGACCATAACAGGTGGTGTGGATAGCCTTTTAGAAAAGCAGGCCGAAGAAGTCGTAGGGGAGACAGCAGTAGAGGTAGTAGAAGATTTAGAAGAAGGAGCCAGTTTGGAAGAGGCTTTGGCTAATGATCTGACCAAGAAGTTGTCCAATAAATATTCTGCTAAAACCAATATTTATGGTCATCATATCTTTTTTGATAAGAGTATAGACTTATTCAGAACAACTTCGAGTAGCACTACGCCCAATAGTTATGTTTTAGATGTAGGTGACAAGATTGCCATTAATATTTTTGGGGCTTCTCAAGCTGATTTGTTGTATGAGATAGAAGAAGATGGTTTTATACGACCGACTGGGATGTACAAGGTGTACCTAAAAGGGGTAACCATAGGAAAGGCAAAAGAGCTCTTGAAAAATAGATTTAGACAAGCCTATATGTTTCAGGATGGTCAATTCAATGTAGATCTTCACACAGCACGTACGATAAATATCAACTTATTTGGTGAGGTGAATCAACCGGGATCTTATACGATTTCGGCTCTGAATACAGCATTGAATGCGATAATCGCTGCAGGAGGGATTAATTCGAAAGCGAGTGTAAGGCACATCAAGATCATCAGTGGAGGAAAAGAGAAGACTCTCGATGTGTATGACTTCTTGGCGGAGCCCAAAATGATTTACGATTACTACCTCAGCAATAACGATATCATTTTTGTTCCGAAGTCGGATCGATTGGTGTCAGCGACGGGTGGAGGTTTTAAAGTGAATGGAAAGTTTGAGCTTGCTGAAGGAGAGAACTTCAAAGAGTTACTGTCATATACGCAAGGATTGAGTACCCGAGCTTATAAAGATGTGATTACATACAAAAGTTTTGACGGTGAGGAACGAACATTTGCCAATTACGCTTACGACGAATTCTTAGGCTTGAACATTGAACTCCAAAATGGTGATGCCATTGGTATAAGAACGTCAACAGTGAAGTATGAGAACTATATTAAAGTCAATGGAGCAGTTAGACATGCAGGAGAGTATGAGTTTAATGAAGGAATGAAGGTGTCAGATGTCTTAAAACTTGCATATTTGGAAGAAGAGACCTATTCAGACATCTCCTACATTAAGCGAAAAAACAATGACGGAACATTTAAGCTAATAAGAGTATATCCGAACAGAGTTATAGCGGATAGTTCTTCGGATGCAAACATTTCGTTACAAAAGGAGGATGTAATTACGTTTTATGGAAAGTCTCAGTTTGTAGATAATTATAGCTTCAATATCAGTGGTGCTATTCGTAAGCCGAATACCTACTTTTATGACCCTTCAGATAATATCACAGTTTATGATGCGATTATGATGTCAAAAGGACTAAAGGTTAATGCTACAGATTTTGGATATATCGTAGGTCAACCAACCAATAATTCGCTGGAGAGGACCTATACGGTCATCAATGTAGGTGAATTGATGAAAAACCCACTAGGGCCTGAAAACTTAAAGATCAAACCAAAGGATAAAATTGTCATTCCTTCTCAACAAACCTACACCGACCAATTTAATGTAAAAATAAGTGGAGCCGTGAGAAAGCCTGGAACTTATGTGTATGATTCTACATTGAGTGTCAAAGACATGTTGATAATGGCAGGAGGGCTTAAATTAGAAGCGGCAAGTAACAAAGTAGACGTATTCCGACTAAAAATCACAGAGAATGAAGCCACGGAGACCTATGCTACGAGTCTCATACTGGATCACAACTTAGAACCCTTTAATGATAATATAGACTTAAAACTACAACCGCACGATCATATCATCGTAAGGACTACACCAGAATACGAACCAATTCAATATGTGAATATTACCGGAGCTGTTAAATTCCCTGGAGTGTATGCGATTATGGGTAAAAATGATAAAATCAGTCAGTTGATAGAACGTTCTGGTGGTTTCACTATAGAAGCTCTCCCTGAGGCTTCGGTTTTTACGAGAAAGGATGAAAACATAGGAAGACTTGTGACGCGTATAGACAAGGCTGTAAAAGGGTGCAAACGATATGATCTAGTGCTCAAACCGGATGATGAAATTTTTATTCCTAAAACCATTGACATCGTCCATCTGGATAAGAAAGGGACCAAAGCGGACGAGGTATATAATGAAGAGGTTATCGCAGGACAAGCCAAACTGAACTTGGTGGTAAACTATCAGAAGAAGAGAGCCGGATGGTATGTGAGGCAGTATGCTGGTGGTTTTGATAGGAGGGTAGCCAAAAGATCTAAGACCATGGTCGTGCACCCTAATGGCGAAGTAAAGGGTACCAAAAATCTGATTTTTTTCAAAATCTATCCCAAGGTTAGAAGAGGTTCTGATATTAAGCTTACAGAGAAGAAAAAGGCGGTAAAAGTACGTGAGAAAAAAGAGAAGGAGCTTAAAAGAGAGGAAATGGGTCTACCTCCAGAGACCAAACCAGAAAAAGAGAAACTTTCAATCACGGAGCGTCTTATGAACTTACAAGCTTTAGTGACCATTGCTACAAGTACGGTGACTACTACGGTGACCAGTGTTCTCCTGATTAAAGAATTACAAAATGCCGAATAGTCAAGAGCAAAAGGAATTGTCTATAGGTGAGATAGTTAACCTAGTTAAAGAGTATTGGCAGTATATTTGGTCGAAGAAGCTTGTAGTCATATTAGTTTCCATATTCTTTGGGATCTTGTTTGTAGTTTACAGCAAGTCAAAGGAGCCTGAATATAGTGCAGGACTGACTTTCATGGTCAATGACGATGATGGTTCAGGAGGTGGAGGACTGTCTTCAATATTAGGTCAATTTGGTCTAGCAGGAGCTGGAGGAGGAAGTTATAATTACCTGAAGATTATTGAAATTTCAAAATCAGAAATGATAATGAAGCAAGTTCTGTTTGATAGTATCGATTTGTACGGTGAAAATGATTTAATAGCAAATCATATTATTGAATTGTACGATTTGCATGAGGATTGGCAAGAAGATACAATGTTAAATGGTTTTAAGTTTTCTGAAGAATTTCAAGGGAAAAAGGAGCAACGAGTGGTTAAATATTTGGTTGCAAAACTTAGGGGCAATCCATTTGACAATGGTTCAAATAAGATGTTAAAGTCAAAGTTGTTTGAAGAAAGTGGCATCCTTAAAATAAGTGGAATAA
>JBMYYN010000090.1:0-7548 GCA_049609445.1 Bacteroidia bacterium
TTTATTTTCTTGCTGAAATTCAGTAGGTTATGATTTATTTCCGCTGTATTTCTGAAAAATCAAGCTGAATTTCTCTTTGAATCTTTAGAATTTTAGTTTTCAAATGCCCAAATATTAGATCAATTGCATTCTCAAGGTTCAAAGTAAATGAATTCTAAACCGGTGTTAAGTACCTACCGATTATAGGCTATTTACTTAGCATGATTGAGATATTTGGCTATTTTCGTTTTTCATATTTTAAAAATATATGCTAAGGACTAACTATACATTGATTTCTAAACCTAATCTAAAAAAGGTCACATTCACGATTCTCTTAGCGATGCTAGCTACTATTGTGAGTTTTGGACAGACTATCAAGGGAAAAGTTTCCAACAAGAACAAAGAGGCTTTGGTAGGAGCATATATAACCGTACCTGCCATCAAGGGAATTGGAGCTATTACGGATGAAAAAGGTGATTTTACGATAAAAGTAGATAAACTACCTGTGGTCCTCAGAGTATCATATCTGGGATATCAAGACAAGGATGTTACCATATCGAGTGTTGCCAAGAAGACGTATATCACTATGTCAAATGCAACTGAAAAAGTTCTTACGGGGGCATTGATAAAAGCAAGTAGAGTCACAGAGAAGCAGAAAGAGGCACCCCTGACTGTAGAGTCTATAGGGATAGCAGCTATAAAGGATGCTCCAGCAGCTTCATTTTATGAAAGCCTTGGAAATCTAAAAGGAGTAGACGTGACTGCAGCAAGTTTAGGTTTTAGAGTAGTCAATACGCGTGGTTTTAATAGTACGAGTCCTGTTCGTTCATTGCAGCTGATTGATGGAGTAGACAATCAATCTCCAGGTCTGAATTTCGCACTAGGAAATTTCTTAGGTGCAAGTGATTTGGATATCAAAAGAGTGAATGTAATTGCTGGAGCCAGTAGTGCATTTTACGGACCCAATGCATTTAACGGAGTGATTAGCATGGAGACCAAAGAAAGTTACGATTTCCCTGGTATCTTGACAGAATTAAAAGTAGGAGAACGTGACTTGAAACAACTGGCGATAAGATACGCTGATTTTGTCACCAATAAAAAAGGGAGAAAGACTTTCGGATATAAAGTCAATGCATTCTATATGGAAGCGTACGATTGGGAAGCCGAGAATTATAATCCTACAGTGGATAGCGACCATGATGAGTCAAATCCAGGAAGTTATGATGCCGTAAATCGCTATGGAGATGAGGTGCTTGCTAATGGTAATGATGACTTTGATGACCCCGCAAGAATCTATGACAAAGGAGCGGGTTTAGGTACATTTTACAGAACGGGATACAGAGAAAAGGATCTAGTAGACTATAATACGGACAATCTTAAACTGAACACTACGCTTAGTTATAGGTTTTCAGATAGTCTTCAGATGGATTATTCTTTCAATTTTAGTACGGGTAGTACCGTATACCAAGGAGACAACAGATACCGATTACAAGATATTCGTTTTTGGCAAAATCATCTAGAATTGAAGAGTAAAGACAAGTTTTTCATCAGAGCATATAGTACCAATGAAGATGCAGCAAACACATATGACATAGTTACCACTGCATTTAGGCTAAACTCAGCAGACAAGATTGAAACAGACTGGTACAATGCTTATGAAAGTACTTGGAGAAGAAGCTTGCCCGGTCGATTAGGAAGTTACCAGCAAGTGGAAGACATACCTGGCTATATTGCATTTAATCCTGCGGTGCATGAGTCTCAAGAAGTATGGTACAACACAATTTACCTACCATTTATAGAAGCAAACAAGGAACAGATAGTAGGGATACATGAAGCTACTAGAGCTCAGACAGATAAAAAAAGACTTACTCCAGGTACTGCTGATTTCGACAGTACTTTCAATGATATTACCGGCAGACTCTTTACGGATAATGGAACACGTTTTTTTGATAGATCAGCTCTTTATCACCTACAAGGTCAGTACATCTTTAAACCTAAGTTTGGTAAGATCACTTTAGGAGGAAATGGTAGACTCTATCGTCCCAACTCTCAAGGAACTATACTTGAAGACACAGGAAGTGTGGAGATCACCAACTATGAAGGAGGGATCTATGGAGGTATAGAAAAAAGATGGAAATTGGATAGAGTGATAGCCAATGTGACAACTCGACTAGATAAAAACCAGAATTTTGACTTCTTGGTTTCGCCAGCTGCCTCTCTTATCTACAAGCATCGTCCAAATCACGTGTTTAGAGCTTCATTTAGTTCAGCTATTCGTAATCCTACTTTGGCGGATCAGTATCTATTCTATGATGTAGGTAGAGCTACACTGTTAGGAAATCTGAATGGATTTGATTCACTCATCAATATTCAATCATTTGGAAATGCTTTCGAAGATCAGATAGATATTTCATTAATTGAGTATTTCAATGTAGATCCTATAAGACCTGAACAAGCAAAGACCTTGGAGTTTGGATATAAGGGAAATCTTTGGGATCAATCATTGTTTATAGATGCAGGCTATTACTATACCTCCTATAAAGACTTCATTGGATACAATATTGGTCTTGATACTAAGTTTGATGCTTTAGGATTCCCAAGTGGAGGAGTAAGAGCTTATCGTGTGGCAGCTAATGCTACTGAGACAGTGACCACTCAAGGTGTAGCTATCGGGTTAAATTACTACTTCAAAAAATATAACCTCGGCGGAAATTATTCTTGGAATGTCTTGAACAAAAAAGGAACAGATGATCCTATTATTCCAGCTTTCAATACTCCAGAACATAAGTTTAACATAAGTTTCTCCGGGACGAAACTAAAGCTTCCCAAAATAGATGGAGAGCGATTTGGTTTTGGAATCAATTATAAGTGGATACAAGGATTTGTATTTGAGGGTTCACCTCAGTTTACAGGAACTGTTCCTACTTATGATATGATAGACGCTCAAATCAATTATGAGGTTCCAAAATGGAATATGACCTTCAAGCTAGGAGGCTCAAATATCTTAGGTATAATGCCCCTGTTTGATGGAGAAGGGGAGAATGCACAACGAAGTGTATTTAATAACCTAAACTATCAAGTGTATGGTGGTCCATACGTAGGTAGAATGGTTTACTTCTCTGCCCAACATAATTTGGTATTCAAAAAAGGATAGACACCTATTCTAAATTCTGTATATTGCACACTATAATTATAAAAACGATACAAATGAAAAAACAGTACTTTATTTTAACAATGCTATTGGCTTTCGTAGCATTCAGTTCAAACGCTCAAAAAAGATATGTAGACGCTATCTATACGGATGCAGATATTGAGGTGACTTCAGATGTAGCCTATGGAACCAATATAGATTTTCTAACATCTAAAACTTCAGATCAGGCCAATGTTGGGAGAGACATCACTATTATAAAAACGGCATTGGGATCAGGACAAGCTATTCCGGCTCATTTTTTTAATCCTGCAGATGCTACTTCAGATTTGAAAGTGACGACAGTAAAAATGGATGTTTACAAGCCAAAATCTTCAGTAGATGCTAGCACAGACAGACCAGTTATTGTGTTCTTACACACTGGAAATTTTTTACCTACTCCTATCAACGGATCTCCAGTGGGAATTAAAACGGATAGTTCTGCAATCGTTCTTTGTACTGAATGGGCAAAGAGAGGATATGTTGCCGTATCTGTAGATTACAGACTAGGATGGAATCCACTTGCTACCAATGTAGAAGTAAGAAGAGGCCAGTTATTAAACGCAGTATACAGAGCTATACACGATGTGAAGCAAGCAGTAATCAATCTAAAAGACAATGCCGCTACATATGGTATAGATGCTAATAAAGTAGCTCTATATGGTGAAGGGACTGGAGCTTATGTTGCATTAGCATATGAGACCCTTGACAAGAATGAAGAAATGGAGCTTACTAAGTTTAGAGCTGGCGGTGTAGGTCCATCTTACATAGACAGAACAACTGTTGGAGAAATAGATGGTACAGGTGGATTGTTAAACCTTTATGCTACTTCTTCTACATCATCTGATGTTTCTGCTATCATCACAGCGGGTGGTGCATTAGCGGATACTTCTTGGTTAGAAGCTGGCGATGCTCCGATGATTGCATTTCAGTGTGTAAGAGATCCATTTGCACCTTTCAATGAGGGTACAGTAATCGTGCCTACTACAAATGAAGATGTTGTTGATGTACAGGGAGCTAATCTCTACATCAAGAAAGCAAATGAATTAGGAAATAATGATGCATTTAAAGACTTAAGCTCAGATGATGCTTATACTGCAGCTGCGAGAGCAACTTATGGTGTTGAGTATGACTATATCTACGCTGATCCTCTAGATAAAATCACAGTGAGTACAGGTGTAGAAGGTTTATTCCCTATCCTTCGTCCAGTGAATTCTACAATTCTTAACAATGAGGCTGGACCATGGCAGTTTTGGGATCCTACATCTCCTCTAGCTACGCATGTTGTAGCTAATGTTGGTGGAATGGACATCACAGCTCATATGAACAGCATTACATCGAATCCTGGAATGGGATCTGAAAAAGGAAGAACATATATCGATACAATAGTAGGTTATATGTGTCCTAGATTAGCTATTATCAATGGTGATTGGACAGTTGAACAGCTGAATGTAAAAGAAGAATTGCCAACTGATGCTGCTAAAGTATATCCAAACCCAGCAAAAGGTCAAGTATCTGTTTCTGTAAAAGGAGAGTATAACGTTTCAAGCATCGAATTATTTGATATTACTGGTAGAACAGTTTCTTCAATATATGATGTAAACAAAGCTACATTATCATTAGAAGGACTGGAAGCAGGATACTATTTCGTTACTATAACCACTGATAAAGGAACACTGTCTACTAAGCTTATAAAAGAATAAGAATAAACATTGTAATTCAATGTTTCAGAGAACCCGTCTTAGAATCTAAGACGGGTTTTTTTGTGTCGACTTTTGAGTCATAGAAGAAGCTGAAACTTAATGGAAATAATTGGCTATACTTGTGAGAACCAAACTACCGTAAGTCTGAGGGAAATTTTGCCCTAGCATCAGTTCATCGCATATGAAATTCAAAACCCTTTTGCCTCTGAAGCATGTTCTAATTGGACTTGCTAATTTTTCGTTTACTTTAATTCTTGTTTTGTCTGTTTTTTGGTCAAATGCTGCAATCATTTATACAGATAGTTCTGCTACTGGTTTGGATGATGGTACTTCCTGGACCAATGCATACAACGAGCTGCAAGATGCCATAGATGGAGCTGCTGCAGGTGATACGATATGGGTAGCACAAGGAACGTATTTCCCAACTGAAAGTCCAGATGGTGTTTCTACAGACGCTAGAGATCGAGCATTCCACTTGGACAAAAACTTAGTGATTCTTGGAGGTTTTGATGGGAGTGAAACGAGTCATACTCAACGAGACTTTGAGGGTAATTCTACTATTCTTAGCGGAGATATCGGTACCACAAACGATTCTACAGATAACTCTTACCATGTGTTTATCAATTCAGACTTGGATAGTTCTGCGGTCATTGATGGATTTACAATAAATGAGGGGAATGCAGATGTGAACAGCACATTAACATATAGTGGTAGATCGTTTAATAGAAGAATGGGAGGAGGGATATTTAATCATAATTCTCACCCTAAAATTTCCAATTGTAGAATCATAAATAATACTGCTGTTTTAGGTGGAGGTATGCGAAATATATCGAGTTCTGTAATGGTCTCCGATTGTGAGTTCGCAGATAATATAGCAGAATCTGGTGGTGCAATTAATTCTTTTAATCCATCTACACCTAAATTTACTCATACCACGTTTCTAAGAGATTCTGCAGAAAATGGAGGAGCTTGTTTTAACAATCAATGCTCTCCGATTTATGACAGTTGTACATTTACTGAAAATAAAGCTAGCTCAAACGGTGGAGCTCTTAATAACACCACTGATAGTGAGCCGATTGTAAGAAATTCGGTATTCACTTCAAATACCGCCACTTCTCTTGGTGGTGCTATTAATACGAATGCGAATGCTGAAATAGAGATTGAGAATTGTGTATTTGACCAGAACGAAGCTGAAAATGGAGGAGCATTTAGTCTGGTTTCTGCAGACGGAACCGTTACCAATTCCGTTTTCACGAATAATGCTACAACTGCTGACGGAGGAGGTGTAAGGGTTTGGTCTAATTCGTCAGCATCACTAACCAACTGCACCTTTTCAGAAAATGTAGCAGATGGTGACGGAGGAGCAATACTTTTGTTTCAAGGATCTCAATATTTTAAATCATGCGTATTTGAAGAAAACCATGCAAATAGTGGTGGGGCGATTAGCAGTGAGAGTAATACGCTAATAGAACTAGACTCTTGCATATTCTACAGCAATGCAGTATCTAATAATGGTGGTGCAATGGTCAACGACGGTGTTGATTCTCTTACAATGAATCGCTGTATATTTATAAAGGACTCTGCGAATTATGGAGGAGCGATTTATAATCTCTCGTGCACGCCCATAATTAGGAATACCGTCCTAGATAGCAATGTGTCTGTGAACCGAGGTGGAGGTGTTTATAATCAATCTACAGCCACACCAGAATTCACTAATTGTATCATTTCAAGAAATAGAGGAACTGAGGGGGCAGGAGTTTATTCACTAGGAGAGTGCAATTTTTACAATTCAACTTTTTATACCAATGAAGCCACAGTAAACTATGGTGGACTATACTCTGGTTCAGGAAGTTCAGATGTGCACAATTGTATTTTGGGAACCAATTCAGTGAATGGTGTTATTAGTTCAATCAATTCAGATTTATATCTTCACGATTCGTCAAACTTTACATATAACATCGTTCGAACCAGTAACCCATATAGTGCAAATGAGGGTGTACAGAAACTAAGCATTTATACTAGCATAGACTTTAGCAAGGCTACAGACTTGGATGGAGCAGATAACGAATGGTTGACAAAGGATGATGGCCTAATCCCAAGGAGATATAGTGCAGCGATAAACTATGGGAACACCGGTTTGGTAGATAGTAATACAACTAAGGATATTACAGGAGGTATAGATCGAATAAGGGGCTCTGCAGTAGACCTTGGGGCTTATGAGCTAGATTTGGTTCCTGATAGCGTCACAAGACTATATGTAAATTCTTCACGAAGGTTTAATACAAGTCAAGATGGGACTTCATGGGCCACTGCATTTAGTAGTCTTCAGACTGCAATGAATTTTGCTACAGAAGGAGATACCATTTGGGTTAAGCAAGGTTTACACGCTCCTGAGCTTATTCCAGGATATACAGAATCCAAAGACAGATCGTTTTACCTAGATAAAAACATTAAGATTTTTGGAGGGTTTGTCGGAAATGAAACTGAATTTAGTCAACGAAGTCTCAATTCTTCAAATCAGTCAATTTTGTCGGGAAACGCAATTTTGGATTATTATTATGGCCCTGAAATAAGCAGTACTTCAAAATGTTATCACGTTTTTATCACCACTGGACTGACGGATGCAACAGAAATAGATGGATTTGAAATTTCAGGTGGAGCTGCAGATGGACCAAATAC
>JBMYYN010000091.1:0-7458 GCA_049609445.1 Bacteroidia bacterium
CATTAAAAGTTGTGGTAATATCTCTACCTACAAAACCAAACATCCAATTATTGTCCGTTTCATACTTCAAGCTGGCATCTATTCCAAAACCCCAAGCAGTAGCAAACTCTCCTCCTTTACGATGTATTATCTTAGCACTACCTCCAAGACTTAGTCCATCTCTAAGTGCTTTTTGAGCATAACTCACATAAAAACCATAATCCACAGCACTGAAAGAAGTCACTCTATCATAATTGATCTGGCCATTACGATATAGATCTATAGTATTTGGTATGCCATCGATACCCAGTCTCACCATTGAAAAACTCAATGCGGCATTTTCCTTAACCTTAGTACTCAAAGCTAAGTAGTCATAATTAGCAATACTATTGTACAAGTTGGAATGCATAAAGGACAATTGAATCTTGTCTTTCTGACCAGTAAGTCCTGCTGGGTTCCAATATCCTGATGTCACATCATCTGAAGAAGCTATTACTGAATTAGCCATCCCAAAAGCCCTAGCCCCTACTCCTATTGACAAATATTCATTGCTATACTTTGGAGTAGACTGACCATTCACTTCTGAAAAAAAGAAGAGAACAAGTACAATCAATACGGGATACCTATATTGAGTAAAGTTCATCAAATGTGTTTGTTATAAAAGCTGAATTTCGAGAGCATCTATAGAACGAGCCAATTCTGGTTCTATTGTCTCGCATATGTCAATTAATAATTGACGTTGATCATCATTCAGTTCGATCATATCTAGCTTACGACATACACCTTCTACTGCAGCTACTACATTTTCGATACTTGTGTACGTACTCATAAATCTAGCTTTCATAAATCTGCGATGCTGGCCTTTCCACAGCTCGTCGTCTTGCAAACCTGCATATCTCATAAATTTGAGAATCCATTCTTGCTCCACACTGTCAATCATGTCATAAAACTCATCTGCTAATGTTGGGTTTCTATCTAAGAGAATCTTATCCAAGAGAACCTCTACCATTATGTGAGTGATGAAATAGTCTCTATTGATATCCTTGTCTCCGCTCTCACGAATCATATCGGTAGCCCGATTTGTGATATCCACAAACACCATCCAATTGTGAAACTTACGATCACTTGCAAAGTGCTTATTGGTACCATCATTCATTGATGCAATTTCCTTCGTAGTGAAGGTGATATTTTTGTATGGGTTTATCCTTAATTTAGGGATATAGCTCCTAGCTAAATCAGGAAGAATAAGTCCAATATTATAATATTTATTGTCCTCGTCCCTATCAAAATAAAAATGACTTAAATAATTCACTAGTGCAAAGAAAATAAAATGTGAGCAATAAATAACATTCTGTTAATATTGAGCTACATTCAGAAAGGTCAATCCCATCCATTTCCATCATTCAAAAACCAAATACTGTTATTCCATTTTCATATGAAATGCCCTTCAGGTCTCTACATACCTTTGAAGTATGAATAGCATTGGACTTCCTCAAAAGGAAACAAAACAAATCGTAGACAAGCTAAATACACTTCTCGCATCTTATTCTGTACTGTACATGAATACCAGAGGGTTTCACTGGAATATCAAAGGAAAAGACTTCTTTGAGTTGCATCTAAAGTTTGAAGAGATATATGACAATCTCGTAATACAAATAGACGAGATAGCAGAAAGAGTATTGACACTTGAAGGAACACCCATACACAGCTTCACAGAAAACTTAAAACACTCTGTAATCAAAGAATCTGTGGGTATCACTGATGGTCAAAGTGCGTTGGAGTCAATACTAGAAGGTTTCAGGACTATCGTGATCTTACAAAGAGAAATCTTAGAAATAGCATCTGCTATAAGTGACGAAGGTACTGCTTCGCAGATGAGCGACTATATAACAGCTCAAGAAAAGGAAATATGGATGTACCGTTCATACTTAGCGTAAGTAAAGTACTTTCGCAAACTTGAATCAACAATCCAAAACTTCTGACAAGCTAGGAAACGAAAGCATAGGAAAACTCCTGCTGCAACAATCCTTACCAGCATCGATAGGCTTCTTGGTAATGTCTGTATATCAAATGGTGGATGTGTGGTTTGTAAGCAGATATGCCGAGGGTGAAATTGCGATTGCTGCTATCACAGTAGTATTGCCTATCACCTTTCTGATTTCTTCTTTTGGGATGGCAGTCGGAGTAGGTGGTGCCTCGGTTCTTGCTAGGGCTTTGGGAGAAAATAAACCAGAAAAAGCTCTCAAGACCTTTGGGAACCAAATTCTGCTTACTCTAAGTTTTGTTAGCTTCTTTGTCATTATTGGATTTCTTTTTCAGGATCAACTGCTAAGTCTTTTTGGTGCGAATGAGCAAATCCTTCCGTACTCAAAGAAATACTTTAACATTCTCTTGCTAGGGCTCCCATTTCTAGGATGGGCCATGATGAGCAATAATGTCATTCGTGCAGAAGGCAAGCCAAAAGTGGCTATGCTGACGATGATAATTCCCGCCGTTTCGAACATTGTCCTAGACTATGTATTGATATTTCATTTTGATATGGGAATCAGTGGTGCTGCTTGGGCTACTTGCTCGGGATACGTGCTGTGCGGACTATATACACTTTGGTTTTTTATGACAGGCAGAAGCGAACTGTCCATTAGTAAAGAGACCTTAAAGTTCAATCGTCCGATTATCTCAGAAATAGCATCTATAGGTTCTATCACTCTCGTGAGACAGAGCATGTTTAGTCTCTTGGCGATAGTGCTCTACTCCCAACTAAACAAGTGGGGCAACATCGAATACGCTGATACACTGGGAGAAGAAGGTGGCTCTCATGCTATTGCTATTTACGGTTTGATCAGAGGATTTACCTTGTTTGTGGCATTCCCTATAATCGGAATTATGCAAGGCCTTATGCCTATCGTAAGTTACAACTATGGTGCACAAAATAGTGAAAGAATAAAAAGCTCAATATGGCTAGCAGTAAAAGCGACTACTTTGATTTCCCTAGTTCTACTAAGCATTATAGTCTTCTTCCCTGATAGATTGATATCAATATTTACAGAGGACCCTGATTTGCTAGCACATTCTCCTAGAGTTTTACGTCTTATATTTATCTCGCTACCGGTTATGGGAGTTGGTTTCATTGGTGGAGCTTATTTCCAAGCTATCGGAAAGCCAAAACCTGCTCTAATACTTACTCTAGCTAGGCAAGGACTGTTTATGATTCCATTTATGTGGTTCTTACCTTACTTTCTTGATTTAGATGGCGTTTGGGCGGCAATGCCTGCAGGAGAAATTCTAGCTGGGATTTGGTCAGGTCTATGGCTCTACACCTCAGTCACAAACCTAGACAAGAGCTACAAAACCAAAGACACCTCTCAGGACAACGTTGAAACCGTCTAAAACAAAAAAGCTTGCCGATTTAACCAGCAAGCTTTCTTTTCGTTTAAAAACTTCTATTCCAATCTCTAGACAGCGAATGCTTCCGCAACTAGAGCTTCTTGCTCTCTCTTATGTACTGAAGCGTATCCAGTAGCTGGACTTGCACTACTTCTACGCGTAATTTCTTTGAAACTTCTAGCCCAGTCATATCTTAAGATGTGCATCCAAGCTCCCATATTCTTTGGCTCTTCTTGTACCCAGCAGTATTCAGCATTAGGGTATTTCTTAAATATGGCTTGGATCTGAGTTTCTGGCATTGGATAGATTTGCTCTAGTCGAATAACCGCTACATCCTTTCTACCATCTTCCTGCTGCTTAGCGAGCAAGTCGTAGTATACTTTCCCAGTACAAATATTTACACGTTTAACCTTCTTAGCATCTACGTAATTATCATCAATCAGCTCTTGGAATCCTCCTTTTGTAAATTCTACTGTCTCACTCACTGCAAGTGGATGGCGTAAGAGACTCTTAGGACTCATAATTACAAGTGGTTTACGGAAGTCCGTTTTCAACTGACGTCTAAAGGCGTGGAAAAGGTTTGCAGGAGTAGTAATGTTCATCACTTGCATATTAGCCGCAGCACAAAGCTGCAAGTATCTTTCAAGTCTTGCACTACTATGTTCTGGACCTTGCCCTTCATATCCATGTGGTAACAACATCACTAATCCACTGTACCTGCCCCACTTGGTTTCTCCACTAGCTATGAATTGATCTATCATTACCTGACAACCGTTAGAAAAATCTCCAAACTGAGCTTCCCATATAGTCAACCCATCAGGATTGGTCATCGAATATCCATACTCGAATCCGAGAACCGCATATTCTGAAAGTAACGAATTATAAATCTCAAATTTCTTCTGATCCTCAGAGATATTATTGAGAGGTATATACTCTCCTTTTCCATCTTCAGTTTTCACTACCGCGTGACGATGTGAGAATGTTCCTCTCTCCACATCCTGACCACTCATACGTACTGAGTGACCTTCGTTTAACAGGGTACCATAAGCCATAAGTTCTCCCATAGCCCAATCGTATTTACCTTCATCCAACATACGCTTACGGTCCGTATAAAGCTTGGTTACTTTTCGGATTGGCATATGGTTTTCAGGGATTTCAGTTATAGCTTTTGCAACAGTTTCTAAGGCTTTCTTAGTTACTGTCGTCTTTACAGCTTTTTCGAAATCCTCTTTTGTTCCCGTTTTCATCTTGCTCCAAGAGTTCTTAGGCAAGTTGTTATTCTTTGGTTTTATGTCAGCACGAACATCTTCTAAATCCTGCTGAAGCATTGACTTAAATTCCTTCTCAAGCTTCTTAGCAAGACTCGCCTCTATACTTCCTTGTTCTGCAAGTTTTTTAGCATAGATTTCTCTCGGATTGTCATGTTTTGCGATAGCTTTATATAAGGCTGGCTGTGTAAACTTAGGCTCATCACCCTCATTGTGGCCATATTTTCTGTAGCCAAGTATATCTACAAATACATCCGTATTGAAAGTTTGTCTATACTCTAAAGCTAGTTTGATAGTGTACACTAAAGCTTCTACATCATCTCCATTGACATGGAAGACAGGGCACTTTGTAGTCTTGGCAATATCCGTACAGTATATAGATGTACGAGCATCTGTATAGTTAGTCGTAAATCCTATTTGATTGTTTGTCACGAGATGAAGAATACCTCCCACGTCATACGCTTCTAATCCTGCCATCTGTAGCACTTCATACACTATTCCCTGACCTGCCACTGCAGCATCTCCGTGTATCAATATTGGTGTGATTTTAGAATTATCATTACCATATTGTTTATCTAGTTTAGCTCGCGTCACCCCTTGTACAACAGGATCTACCGCTTCTAGATGACTAGGATTTGGGCAAAGATTTAGTTTAACTTCTTTACCTAAACTCGTTTTCACCTTACTCGTATACCCAAGATGATATTTTACATCTCCTTCAAATACTGACTCTTCATATGCCTTGCCCTCAAATTCATTGAATATTTCGGCATAGCTTTTCTTCATTATGTTGGCAAGAACATTGAGTCTACCTCTATGAGCCATTCCAATCACAAATTCCTCTACTCCGTGACTAGCCCCTAGCTCTATTGCTGAGTCCAATGCTGGAATAAGAGTCTCTAATCCCTCTAATGAAAATCTTTTTTGTCCAACGTACTTTGTGTGTAAGAAGTTTTCAAAAGCAACTGCTTGATTTAACTTCTCTAAGGTAAGCTTCTTCTGCTCTAGAGTAAAATCTGGAGTATTTTTACGTTTCTCCATTCTAGACTGAAGCCATTCTATACGCTTAGGGTCAGCCATATACATGTACTCTACACCTATGCTTTCGCAATATGTAGTTTCGCAATGTGCAATTATGTCTTTGAGCTTAGCAGGCCCAATCCCAATGGCAACACCAGCATTAAACTTCTTATCTAAATCTGCTTTGGATAGTCCGAAATTCTCAATAGACAAATCGGGAGTATACGTTCTACGTTCTCTTACAGGATTAGTCTTTGTAAAAAGATGGCCTCTCGTTCGGTATCCGTTATTGATAAGATTCAGGACATTAATCTCCTTCATCATATCCTCAGAAACTACACCGTCTGTGCCACCAAGTCCTAAATCTCCATAGGCTAGATCAAAACCTTCAAAAAATCGCTGCCAACTCTCGTCAACCGAAGATTTATCATTTTTGTACTGTTCATACATGTGGTCTATGGAATCCACATCTGCATTGCTTAGATAAGAATGATTTAACATTGTCTTTATGTTAGAACAAAAATAGAAATGTGGTTTGTATTGACGTCCTAAATTCCTTTAAAAAAGTACCATTCCTCTACATTTTTACACCATATTATCCCCATTGGCAAAAATTCGTTTCTGTTTTGAATTTTGAACGGCTAAAAAAGTAGAAAGCAATGACAACAAATAAATTCAATTTTGTACTTCCCGCGTATATTCGCACGCTGCTTTCAATGCTTATACTTTAAGAGCAGAATAACTCTAAATTTCATTTTAGTGAACAGTAGAGACTTCGTACAAATCTTTAATGAGTATCCGATTCTTCAAGATTTGGAGAGGGAGATTAATAGCGGAAAAACCCGATTTGGGATTCAGAGTAGTATTGGTTCATTCAAGTCTGTACTCTTCTCTCATCTACAAAAAAACATCAATAGAAGCATTCTTGTACTATGCAATGACCAGGAAGAAGCAGAGCATATTTTTGCAGATCAGCAAGTTTTCACAGACCACAATTACGTTTTTCTTTGGAAAGACTCTTTCAGAAGAAGTTTTGACCTATCTCTACCTGAAAGTACTAAGATACAAAGCAACGCAAGTGTACTAGACGCTCTATCAGACATAGATGCTCCCAAAATAGTAATCACGTATCCTGAAGCCATTGTAGAAAAAATCATTCAACAAGAAGTTTTAGAAAAAAGCAAACTAGCCTTCAAAGTAGGAGATGAAGTAGATCTAGATTTCCTCATAGAGGTGCTAAATGAATATGCTTTTTATAGAGAAGATTTCGTATACGAGCCTGGGCAGTTTTCCATAAGAGGTGGCATCATTGATTTGTACTCGTATGCCAATGACCTCCCATTCAGACTTGAACTTGATGGCAGGACGATAGAAAGCATAAGAGAATTTGACCCAGTAAGTCAGCTTAGTACCAGAAAACTGATCAGAGCTACAGTCGTCCCAAATGTACAAGAAAGTGCAAAAAATGAGGGAAGCACCGACCTATTTGAGTACCTAGGCAAAAAACCTGTAGTATGTACGTATGACCTCCCTCGAGTATTCGAAAAATTAGAAAAAGGATGGGACAAAGCTTTAGAAAAAGCAACTTCTGAGAATAACCCTAAAGACATCTATTTCTATGTAGAGGAAATAGCAAATCAAATAAACAAAAAACAAGTCATTGAATTTAGCAGTCAAACCTTCTTCAGGCCATCTGTCAAATTAAAATTCAATCAGACACCTCAACCACCTGTCAACAAGAATTTCAATCTACTAATAGACACTCTTAAGTCACTAGAAGAGAAGAAATACAAAACACTAGTCTTTT
>JBMYYN010000092.1:0-7356 GCA_049609445.1 Bacteroidia bacterium
ACCTATTATATGGATGCAGTTCCCTTTCACCTTCCTGTTTCTTATTGGATCGGAATAAACTTAGGTGCACTGCTCGTCTGTTTCATTTTTACATTTATCCCGGTGAGGCTTATTACGAAAATTGGCCCAAGCCAAAGTATTAATTTTAGGTAATAACTATTTCTTTTTCACATTTTCATGTCCATAAGGACAATGCTTACATCCACTACCACAGCACTTACCTCGCTTGAGTAAAAAGGATTTCGTAAAAACGACGTTACCTTCTTTATTGATATAGAAATCTTCTACCTCTTTAACTTCGTTCCGCATTTTTTACAATAATTAGCAGACATATCATTTTCAACAGAATCGCACACCGTGCAAATAATATTCTTCTCATCTTCGGTTCTGCTCATCTCAACGCTAACTATACCTGTAGGCACAGCAATAACTGCATAACCCAATATCATCAGAGCCGCACTCAAAAACTGACCCAAAGAAGTAACCGGAGCAATGTCGCCATATCCAACAGTAGTCAAAGTAACTATCGCCCAATAGATACTTCGTGGAATACTCGTAAATCCGGCCTCTGGGGATTCTATCACAAACATCACCGCTCCCATAACGACGACAACTATCAGTACCACTCCGAAGAAAACAGTAATCTTAGCACCACTCCTCATAATAGCCTTGCCCATGCCTTGTGCTTCTCCCATAAATCTAGTGAGACGCAGGACTTTAAACACGCGAAGGAGCCTAATTGTTCTTAATATTCTAAATAATTGAGTCGCTGGGAAAAAGATGCTTAAATATGTAGGCAATGTGCTCACTAAATCTACAATTCCATAAAAGCTAGTAGCATACTTTTTGGGACTATGACTCACATATAGTCTTGCGAGATATTCTACTGTAAATATCCCAGTAAAAATGTACTCAAGATATTTGAATACTGTTCCGAATTCCTCATGAATGCTAGACACGCTATCCGCCATCAAAACCAAAATACTAAAAAGTATAGCTAATAAGAGCCAGATATCAAATCGTCGCCCTTCTATGGTATCTGCTCCAAAAATGATTTGATTCCACTTTTCTTTAGAATCCTTGAATTCTTGGTCTTTTATCGATGGATATTTGGACATAGGTCTTTTGCAAAGGTATAAACTTCAGAGTATTGCCAACTCTTCTAAAGGTTATTGAATTTATATTTCAAGCCAATATAAAACCCTAAGCTCTTGCCATAATTTGTTATTTCGGCAGTCTTTTTATCAAGTTCTGAGGAAGTATTGTACTCAATTTTATAGCTACTCAAAGGCAAATTAGAGGACCTTCCGGACAACGAAAAATCCAAAGCAATTTCCTTTGAGATAACTCTAAAGAATCCAATGTCTCCTCTGAAAATTAAATTTCCTGCTTCTAGTCCGTTAGAATATGTCGTAAGAAAAATGTTTTCCTCATATCCGCTTTCGGTATTTTTTGCTATTTCTTCTTGAAGCTGACTACCTTCTCTCTCCAGTTTACGTGACAAAAATGCCTGTACACCCATCTGAATATATCCTGTCCACTTCTCGGTAAACTCATATCTATAACCACCATTCAAGCCAATCTGTGCACTTGAAAAACTTGGATAAACCTTATCTGAAAATGAGCTTAGCTCCTCTCCTTCTTTGTTCAAACTTAGTACTTCAAATTTTGATGAATAATCATTTTTATAAACTCCGAGCTCTGCATACAGATTTTCATTGAATCTTTTTCCAAGCATAAAACCAGCCCCTGCATCAATATGGCTACGTGAAAGTACTTTTTCATTTCCCGTGACCTCAAACCGTTCAGACTTTGGCCCCATTTGTATTCTAAAGTAATGAAGATCTTGGGTGAAGCCTGAAATGGAAAAAAAAGTGATTATAAAGACGGCTAAAGTTCTCATACATTATTTAGTTTCTTCAAAACAAAGGTTTTACGATGACAATCAATGTATCCAAATTTAGAAATGGCCTCTACGTGTTGAGCAGTGCCATACCCTTTGTGTTTTTCAAATCCATATTCAGGATGCTTCAGTGCAAGGTCTTTCATGTATTCATCGCGATGTGTTTTAGCCAGAATACTTGCCGCGGCAATGTTTCTGTACTTTCCATCGCCTTTCACTACTGTAGTGTATTGGTAAAAATCAAATGGCTTAAATCTATTTCCGTCTATCAATAAATGCTCGGGTCTTGTCTCTAAAGCTGTCACCGCTCGCTGCATCGCTAGTATACTACAGTTCAATATGTTGTACTTCTCAATCTCCCTTTCGCTACAACTAGCTACTGCCCATGCTATTGCTTTTTGCTCGATTTGAATTCTAAGTTTATCCCTCACAGACTCACTTATTTTTTTACTATCGTCAAGAAGAGGAAGTCGAACTCGACTAGGCAAAATTACCGCTGCTGCAAAGACTGGCCCAGCCAAGCAACCTCGTCCTGCCTCATCACATCCTGCTTCGATGATTCCTTTATGCATATAGCTCTTGAGCATCGAACAAAAATAACATAAGTTTGCACGCGATATGCTCAAATATAGAGACGCTATTTATAACAACTATTTTAGCAATCAAGTAAACAAGCTTGATAGAGATTACGAAGGAATGTTAGCCGAGCAAGCTTCTCACAATGGAGCAGAACTCATTGGTTTTTTACCTGAAGATAAGTCTATCAAAATAGTGGACCTAGGATGTGGGTTCGGTACATTTGTAAAACCTGCTATGGATGCTGGCTACACGAACGTCGCTGGATATGATATCAGCCAAGAACAGGTGGATGTTGCTCACAAACTGGGCTTAACTAATGTATATCGTAGTAGTATAGAAGATTACTTCTCCAAAGGTGAGAAAGTGGATGTGATTGTAGGACTAGACATCATTGAACACTTCACCAAAGATGAGCTTGTAGAATTTCTCCTAAATGTTAAGAAAAATCTAAAGCCTGGAGGCAAAGCTATCTTCAGGACTCCCAATATGGATGCACCTCAGACAAGTGTATACGCTTATGGGGATATCAGCCATGAGGTGTTTCTAAATAAGAGTTCGGCTCTCCAAGTAATGAGTGCAGTTGGATTCTCCGAAACGATTATCAAAGGTGGACTTTTACGCAATACTAACCCGCTAAAAGAAATTATACGTAGAGTTGGATGGTGGAAATACAAAACGTTCAAAAAGATAGTGCTCTTCTGTACAGCTCGTACTTGGCACAATGTGGTTTTTGAACCTAACCTAGTGATTATTGCTAATGCGTAATCGACTTTTTTTTAGTGATCAATTTCTAAATTAAACCTAGTCTCAAACTCTTTGAGCATAGGGAACTCCTTAGCCATTACATCGAACTGCTGCTTAGGAGTGAATAGCTTATATTCACTTATTTCAACAGCATTGACTCTACAGTTTATAGATTCTAACTTGTATCCGCTTTGAGCAAATAGTTCCGTAATTTTTCTGGTTTCTTCTTTGATCTCTTCCGCCACTAACTTAGAGCCCACAGTAAAATGAACTACATTACCGTCAAGTGAAATCAATGGGTCAGCAAAAAAGGATGACAAACTCACTCTTTTTTCTGAAGCCAATACTTTGGAAAATTTCTTAAACTCTTCCTTCGCAACTTCTATAGTCAAATCTGCTAAACCTTGACTAGCAATTTCTTTCTGCTTTATTTCGGCTTGTATCTCACGAGACCTAGATCGCTGCATTACACTACGCAATCCACCTATTTTTACTGTTTCAATAGGTCCATCATCCTCTCCTTTAGTTTTACCTTTTGGTTTAGCAACAGTCCCTGTAGTCTCCTTGTTTGTCGTCTGTTCCTCAGCAAATAGATGGCTGAAATATCCAGAACTAGCAAGAATCTCTATCCTAGGCTTTTTTTTTTAGTAACGTCTATTGCGTGTTGAAGAGATGCTAGTTTTATCAAACTAAGCTCAACGTGAAGTCGTTGGTTTCGACTCGTCTTATAGTTCATATCTGTCTCTCCTAAGATATTTATCGCATTGATAATGAACGAAGTAGAAACTGCAATCGCCTGCTTATGATACCTGCCGGCTATTTCTTTTGATTTTTCGAGTAACTGCTGACTACTCGCATTCTGAGCTACCAATAAATCTCTAAAGTGATTAGCTAATCCATTGATAAACAATTGACCATCAAATCCTTTTTTCTGAATCTCATCAAAAAGAACCAAGACTTCGCTTATCTCTCCGCTCAAAAAACTATCCGTGATTTTGAAATAATAGTCGTAATCTAGAATGTTTAAATTATCTATGACTTCTTGATAAGTAATCTTCCCATCCGTTCCAAAACTAGCCATTTGATCAAAAATCGACAATGCATCACGCATCGCTCCATCTGCTTTTTGAGCAATGAGGTGCAAGGCTTCTTCTTCAGCTTCCAAGTTTTCTTCTTTGGCTATCTGCTGTAAGTGACTTACTATTTGAGGAATCTGTATCCTATCAAAATTAAAAACCTGACATCTAGAAAGAATAGTCGGAAGTATTTTGTGTTTTTCAGTAGTTGCTAATATAAAAATGGCATATTTAGGCGGCTCTTCAAGTGTCTTCAAAAAGGCATTGAATGCTGCCAAAGAAAGCATATGAACCTCATCTATGATATACACCTTATAGTCACCCGTCTGAGGGGGTATCCTTACTTGCTCATTTAAAGCACGTATATCATCCACAGAATTGTGTGAAGCTGCATCCAATTCAAAAATATTGAATGAAAAATCGTAATCTTCTGGAACACTATTCTTGTTAATTTCTTTAGCTAGAATTCGGGCACATGTCGTCTTTCCTACTCCACGCGGACCACAAAATAAGAAAGCTTGAGCCAACCTATCATTGGTGATTTCATTGACCAAAGTTTCGGTAATATGACCTTGTCCCACCACCGTATCAAACGATTCTGGACGATATTTTCTGGCACTTACTACGTAGCTTCCCATCTGAAGTGCGAATGTATATCTACTCGACTATGATATACAAGCAGTGTTGAAAAACATCCAAGATTTTTAAATTCATCTTTGTTATTGTGTAATTTGCATCTATGAAAACAAATACAATCTATCTATTATCTTGCTTTATACTAGTTATTATTTCAACTATTTCGTGTAAAACTCAAAGCTACAATAGCAGTTATTACCAATCCACTTCAGATAAAACAGCAAATGGAATTAGTACTGACAAAACGTACGGATACACCCAAGAGAACCCCATCTGCGTAGGTAATCAGAATAAAATGGGTGGCCCTCTTGATGAAAAATCATACCTAAACTCCATAAAAGGCCCTAATGGCGAGGACATTAGCTATGTAAGAGAAGGTAGTTGCTGCCCATTCAAATCAAAGAATGGACTAATGGGTTCAGGTCTTTTAGACATCTACACAATTAACTATGCAGGATTGGACGAGCCGATCACCTTATACATTAACATGTACGATAGTGACGAACTAGAAGCACCTGTAGGATTTACACTTGCCAAATAAGATTGTAGTCTTGCTTTATCTTAGTCAAATCGCTATGGATATTTAAGAATAAATATTACTTTTGCAGCCCTAAAATTTTTTAACAAATAAAAAAATGGCAAAAACAAATTACGAGTCTGTGGTTGTTCTTACACCCGTGCTTAGCGAAAAGATGCTACAGGAAGCTGTATCTTCTTTCGAGAAGCTGATCACAGAAAATGGTGGAAAGCTCATCCACAAAGAAAATTGGGGCCTCACGAAAATGGCATACCCAATTCAGAAAAAAACAACTGGTTTCTACCAAATCTTCGAATTCGAAGCAGAGCCAGAAGCTGGAATCGTTGACAAGCTTGAATTGGCTTACAGACGTGACGAACAAGTTCTTAGATACTTATGTATCAAACTTGACAAGCACGCGGTGAAGTACAATGAGAGAAGAAGAAACGGAGAATTCAACAAGCCTAAAGTAAAAGAAGAAGCTCCTGCTCCAGCTGCTAAAGCTGCTGCACCTGCTCCTACTGCTGAAGCTCAAGTAGCACCAACATCTAACGAAGAAGAGGAATAAGACATGGCAAAAAGAAGAAGATATACTAGAACGCCTATCGTTAGGCCAAAGAAGTATTGCAGATTTAAGAAAAGCGGTATTAAATATATCGATTATAAAAATCCAGATTTCCTAATGGCATTCATCAATGAGCAAGGTAAATTGCTTCCAAGAAGAATCACAGGAACATCTCTTAAGTATCAAAGAAAGGTTGCGGTAGCAGTTAAAAGATGCAGACACATTGCTCTTTTACCATATGTTGCTGACCAAATGAAATAAGTCTAACCCAATAAATTTTAAATAAATGAAAGTTATATTAAAAGATTTCGTAAAAGGGTTTGGTGAGAAAAACGATATCGTAGAAGTGAAAAACGGCTATGGTAGAAATTACCTTATACCTCAAGGACTAGCTACTATCGCTACTCCTTCTGCTATCAAGATGGCTGAAGAAAATGTGAGGCAAGCTGCTCACAAACAAGCTAAAATAAAAGAAGATGCTCAAGCTATGGCTGACAAGTTAGAAGGATTTAAAGTTACTGTACCTACGAAAGCAGGTTCTAACGGAAAAATCTTTGGATCTGTAACAAGCATCCAACTTGCTCAAAGCCTTGCTGATAGAGGATTTGAAATAGACAAGAGAAAAATCTCTGCTCCTGATATGAAGAATATCGGAGAATACAAAGCAACTATTGCTCTACACAAAGAAGTTTCTGTTGAAATAGATGTAGATGTAGTTCAAGAATAAGAATAGCTATTCTTTAGAATAAATGTATAAATCCTGACTCGAAAGAGTCGGGATTTTTTTTGCCCTAAATAATAAATACAGAATTACCCTTCATGACGCAATGCCTCTATTGGATTTATTCTAGATGCTTTGTAAGCTGGCCATATCCCTGCTGCCAGCCCAACTATAGTACAAACCACTAATGCGAGCAGAATCCAATTCCAAGGCACGATAAAGCTACCTCCTATTAGATTACTTGTCAAATTGCCTATCACCAAACCAAATACTACACCACCGAGCCCACCAATCTGACAGATGGTGATAGCTTCAATTACAAATTGATTTAAGACTGTACTGCTTTTAGCACCTATAGCTTTGCGTGTTCCTATTTCTTTAGTACGTTCTGTTACAGAGACTAGCATTATATTCATCAGAGCTATTGCTGCTCCTACCAATGTTATCCCAGCTATAAATACCGCTCCAAGCAATATTACTTGTAGATTCTCCATTAATGCTTTTGATATACTATTGGATTTGATAATTGAAAAATTAGTCTCTTCCTTCACCTTAAGTCTCCTAACTTGTCTAAAAAGGTTTTCTGCATATCCTGCTGCTCCTTCTAAAAGTTGA
>JBMYYN010000093.1:0-7221 GCA_049609445.1 Bacteroidia bacterium
ACACGGCCAAGAAGTCGGGAACTTCTGTTTTAGCCAATGGTTTGAAAGTCCGTTTACGGTTAATGGATTGATTTATAAAACTACAGAACATTGGATGATGGCTCAAAAGGCCCTTTTATTTGACAATAAAGATGTTTTTAAAAAAATCTTGAATTGTGAGAAACCATGAGAGGCGAAAGAACTTGGACGTCAAGTCTTAGGATTTGATGAGATTGTTTGGAAGGACAGCCGATTTGATATCGTTCGTCTTGGAAATATTCACAAATTCAACCAAAATCAAGAAATGGGTGAATATCTATTAAAGACTGGAAATAGAATTCTCGTTGAAGCAAGTCCAGTAGACACGATTTGGGGTATCGGATTAACAAAAGACAGCAGTGATATTGATAATATTTATGCTTGGAGAGGATTGAACTTACTTGGATTTGCTCTTATGGAAGCTCGAGACTTCTTAAATGAATTCGGTTTCTTTTCAAGTTTAAATAATGGATTAACCGCACCTTGGTTAAAATACCCTGAGATCGACAGTGCAGATATGTTTTGGCGAATGGGTAAAGGGGAACAATTTATTATGGAGTTCTCTCAAATTTTTAGCAAACTCACTGATAGAGAGCAGACAATTTATAAACTAACCAACCCTGAGCCCTTGAAATGGAAAGGGTTCTATGAATAGAAAAAAGCTGCTATCAATCTTTGTAATCATAGCACTCTTCGAGTCACTATTCTTCAAAGCAAAACCCACCTCATCCCCTAAAACAACCCCTCCAACAATCCCTCTTCTACGAGCTCTGCTTGGGTTACTTTTAGGTTTTTGGTCCTGTCCATTTCACGATTTATGGCAAACTGTGCATTTTTATTTCTAGCCCAACTTCTTCTGGCGATACCATTATTCACATCATAAAGCAACATACTCTTCAGACGTTTTTTGGCTTGCTTGGTGCCGTCTAGAAGCATCCCAAATCCACCATTGGTCACCTCTCCCCATCCTACTCCTCCACCATTGTGTATGCTCACCCATGTAGCCCCGCGGAAACTATCGCCTATCACATTATGGATAGCCATATCCGCGGTAAACTTACTTCCGTCATAAATATTGCTTGTCTCTCTGTACGGTGAGTCTGTTCCACTCACGTCGTGATGGTCTCTTCCTAATACAATAGGTGCAGATATATCACCACGTTTTATGGCTTTGTTAAATGCCTTCGCAATTTTAATTCTACCTTCACTATCCGCATAGAGGATACGTGCCTGCGATCCTACCACCATTCTATTACTTTCAGCTTCCTTTATCCAAGTGATATTATCTTGCATTTGTTGCTGTATCTCTGCAGGTGATGATGCCATTATCTCTTCCATTACCTCAGCAGCTATAGCATCACTTTTTCTCAAATCTTCTGGACTACCACTAGTGCACACCCATCTAAACGGACCAAATCCGTAATCAAAGCACATAGGACCCAATATATCTTGTACGTAACTCGGGTATTTGAAATCTATACCATTCTGAGCCATGATATCTGCCCCTGCTCTACTACACTCAAGTAAAAATGCATTTCCATAATCAAAGAAATACGTCCCATTCGCCGTATGCTTGTCTATAGCCGCCGCGTGTCGTCGCAGTGTAGCATAGACTTCTTCTTTGAACTGCTCTGGCTCATTTGCCATCATCTCATTACTCTCTTCAAAACTCAACCCTACAGGATAGTATCCCCCAGCAAAAGGATTGTGCAATGAAGTCTGATCACTTCCTACGTGTATAAATATGTCCTTCTCCGCAAACTCTTCCCAAATCTCTACTACATTACCCACATAAGCTATGCTGACTACTTCTTTATTCTCCTTAGCTTCTTTCACTCTAGAAATCAAAGAATCTATATCTTGGATCAGTTCATCGACCCAACCTTGTTCATGTCTTTTGATAGCTGCCGCTGGATTGACCTCGGCACATATGGTAATACATCCTGCAATGTTTCCTGCTTTTGGCTGTGCACCACTCATTCCTCCTAGACCAGCAGTCAAGAAAATCTTTCCAGCAGGAGTATCTCCTACCTCTAGCTTCATTCTAAAGGCATTCATCACCGTGATCGTAGTACCGTGTACTATTCCTTGCGGACCTATATACATAAAACTTCCGGCAGTCATCTGTCCGTACTGCGTCACTCCCAGAGCATTGTACTTCTCCCAATCATCTGGTTTGCTGTAGTTAGGTATCATCATACCATTGGTCACAACGACTCTCGGAGCATTCTTGGAACTCGGGAATAAGCCCATTGGGTGTCCACTGTAAATATGCAATGTTTGCTCATCTGTCATCTCAGACAAATACTTCATGCAAAGAAGGTACTGTGCCCAGTTTTGAAAAACTGCACCGTTTCCTCCGTAGGTTATCAATTCTTCTGGATGCTGAGCAACCGCAGGATCTAAGTTGTTTTGAATCATCAGCATAATACCTGCAGCTTGCTGACATTTGGCAGGATATTCTTCTATTGGTCTAGCATACATTTTATGCTTGGGCTTAAACCTGTACATATAAATACGACCATAGTCCTTCAGCTCTTGAGCAAATTCAGGTGCTAGCTCCTCGTGCCATTCTTTTGGAAAATATCGAAGTGCATTTCTTACTGCCAATTTCTTTTCATCTGCAGTCAGAATATCCTTACGATTAGGTGCACGATTATGACCATCTGCATAGTCGTATGCAGCAGGCAGTATTGCAGGGATTCCTTGAGTAATTTGTTGTCTAAAATCTTCTTGCGGCTGATTCATTGTGGCAAAGGTCTGTATTGAGATTAGATAAACCAAACAGGTTTTTTCAATTCATACAATAGCGTAAATTTGATGACGAAATGGAATCAAATCAAATATTTGGAATCGTAACTGCACTAGTCGCAATGTTCACCTTTGTGGCGAGTTCATTAAATCTTGATTTTTTCTTTAACAACAGAAGAGCTGAGACATTTATCAAATTATTTGGTAGGCAAGGTGCTCGCATCTTCTATATGGCACTTGGAGCATTTTTGTTCTATGTAGCATTCCAAATCTACTTTGGATCTCCCTCGGATATATAAAACCATTGAAGTACAGACACATTGCTCTTGTTTCATTTTGAGTTCGTCGAGTTGAATTAATTCTACGGCATTACTCCCTAAATTTGTGAGTGAATGAGCATCTTACAGATAAACGCCGTATCCAAGTTCTATGCAAATCACACTGCACTAGACAAGGTAAGTTTCGACGTACCAGCTGGCAAAATATTTGGATTACTCGGACCCAATGGAGCAGGAAAAACTTCTCTCATCCGTATCATAAATCAGATTACTGGACCTGATGAGGGGGAAATACTTTTTAATGGAGAATCATTAAATAAGAAACACATCAGTAAGATAGGCTACTTGCCAGAAGAGCGAGGGTTATATAAGAAGATGACGGTCTATGACCAACTACTCTATTTTGCCAAATTGAGGGGAATGAAAACCACCGATGGGAAGAAGACGATAGATGAGTGGTTAGAAAAATTTGATGCTTCATCTTGGAAAAAGAAGAAAACCGAAGAACTCAGCAAAGGGATGCAACAAAAAGTGCAGTTTATAGTCACGGTAATGCACAACCCAGACTTCATTATTCTCGACGAACCATTTACCGGATTTGACCCTAAAAACACTCAACTGATAAAAGACGAAATACAGAGGTTGAAGTCAAATGGCACCAGTATCATGCTCAGTACTCATAGAATGGAAAATGTAGAGGCTATTTGTGACAATGTGGTTTTACTGAATCAGGCAAAGGTTATAACTCAAGGATCCGTAATGGATGTACGAAACAGTCTCAAGGATAATACATATGAGCTAAAATATCATGGCACTCCACTATCGAACACGGTCAAAGGGGTTCAAACCATACATCAGGATTTTTCTGATGAATTAAATACACTTACTTTTAAATATGATGGTGCAAAATCTGACATACAACTCTTTGCTGACCTAGACATTGAAATCAAAGAATACCGAGAAGTCATCCCAAGCATGCAAGATGTATTTTTAACCTTAACCGAATCAAATGATGAATAATATTTGGATAATCACAGCTAGAGAGTACCTCACTCGTGTCAAGAAGAGAAGCTTTATTCTAATGACACTTCTAACTCCTCTATTGATTGCGGGATTCTACGGCATCATTATATGGGTAAGTATCGGACAAAGCAATTCTGTGGAGAAACAGAACATCGTAGTAATGGATAAGTCTATGTCGTTTGAAGGCAAAATCCAGCAGCCTGAAAACATCAGGCTATTATTTATGGATGAATTTAGTATAGACAACCTCACAACGAGCGACACCGTAGACGGACTGGTCACTGTCCCTGCCAATTATTCTTTGGACAAAACCTTGGACTTGAGATATGAAACTATGGGAAGTCTCACCGTGAATAATAAATCTGAGATAGAAAGAGCTTTCAGAGATGTCATGAAGGAAAGAAAACTTTCAGCTGCGGGCTTATCGCAAGAGACTATAGATCACCTACAAGCAAGTGTAAGTCTACGAGAATACAAAGTGGATGAAAAAGGAAGTTCGAAAAGCAGCAATATTGGGATCAATACTCTCCTTGGTATGGCACTCGCATTTATGATTTACATGTTCATCTTTCTCTATGGTGTACAGGTGATGAAAGGTGTCATTGAAGAAAAGACCAGTCGTATCGTAGAACTGATTGTAAGCACAGTAAAACCTTTTCAACTTATGATGGGCAAAGTAGTCGGAATAGCATTAGTGGGACTAACACAATTGAGCATATGGATACTACTCAGCTCTATATTTATTGCTATTGTCGGTTTGGCAGTTGGTTTTGATGCATTGCAAAACACGGATCTAACATCTTTGTCAGCAAATCCAGCTTTACAGAATGTTGACTCTGACGTCATCGATGCTATTGCTGCATTTTCTAACCTACCTCTCGGAAAAATATTTGGGACATTCATATTTTACTTCCTTGGCGGATACCTGTTTTACGGAGCACTATTTGCAGCCATAGGGAGTGCAGTAGATAGTGAGACGGATACTCAGCAATTCATGCTCCCAATCACATTACCGCTTATATTTTCTTTTGGAATTTCATTTTCTATAGTAGTAGGTGATCCCAATGGAGTGATGGCCACTTGGATGAGTATCATCCCTATATCATCTCCTGTGGTCATGATGGTGCGTATGCCTTTTGACCCGCCTGGACTTGAGATTATACTCTCCATGTTGACATTGACATTATCCATTGTTGGAGTCATTTGGCTAGCTGGTAGAATCTATAGAGTAGGTATCCTGATGTATGGCAAAAAGCCAACTTACAAAGAGCTCGCAAAGTGGCTTTTTTACAAAAATTAACGTAACTTAGCAAGAATATGAGATTGATAGCATTTTGTCTTGTTTTGGCAAGTGTAAGCACATTTGCACAAATAGAATTTGAACTAATAGCAAATCACCAAGATGACGTGAGTTGCCTTGCGTTTAGCCCTGACAACACCCACATTGTCTCTGGAGGTTGGGACAGTAAGCTGATTGTATATGCCAATGATAGTACGTACCAAGTTCAGCAAGAACTCAAAGATTTTAGAGGTGCCGTAAAAACGATAGCCTTTAGTCGTGATGGATTCAAAATGCTTGCTGGTGGACAAGAAGGAAAATTAGCGATATATGGTTTCAATGATCAAAGCAGTTGGAGCATTGTAGGGCTTGACACATTTATGGAGATCAACAACTCTCAAATCAATAAATTGATTTATGGCCCTGGGATGAGAACTGTATTCAGTGCTGGAGATGATGGTAGATTTTTGACATACGATCTCAGCAAGAAAAAAACACTAGAAGTAAGGACAAAGAGACCAATCTCGGCTGCATGTGTGGCGGTAGATAGAAGAAGCTATTTCATATCCAATGAAGGAAGCCCTCTAATAACACAGTATAATGTCTTTGGCAAAGTAATGAAGAACTTTAGCGGTCATCTCAATGATATTACAGACCTTTTAGTGACTCCTAATCGTAAGTACCTCATTTCAAGTTCGAAAGACCGTACGATTAAGGTGTGGAATTTGTCCAATGGAAAAGTAGAAAAAACACTCTTAGAACATACTTGGGCTGTGACCGACATAGAACTAGATCCATATGGAAAATTTTTGGTAAGCTGCGGGTTGGATGGAGCTGTCAATCTATTTAATATCGAAACAGGAGAAAAGCTGCAGCAAGAGAATCTTCCAAGACACCGATGCAACTCGGTAGCGATATCACCTGACCTAACTAAAATAGCTGTAGCTAGCCACACAGACGGAGCTGAGAGTACTGGTTTCTACATTATACCTACCGAATTGAAACCTCGAAAAGTCAGATTACCAAAAAGATACTTTGCAGATAAAGAGGAAAAAGCACAATACGAAGCCATATACTTAAGTGACGAAGAACAGGCTGCAGAAGCTTCCAAAGATTCAAAAAAAACAACTCAAAAATCTACCCCTAAAAAGGAAGCCAATCAGCAGAAAAAAGCACCAACAAAAGAAGAGGTTATCTTGAAAAAAACTGAACAGGTAGAAATTCGAATAAAGTAATCCGCTTAATTGCACAATTAAAATCTTATAATCTTATTTGTATCTCAAAATGAGCAAAGAAATATTAAACAGCAGTAAAGCACCAGAGCCTGTAGGTGCATATCCCCACGCCCGAAGAGTAGGTAATTTATTATTTCTAAGTGGTGTAGGACCACGAGAAAGAGGGACCAAAAAGATACCTGGAGTAGAACTAAACGAGGATGGAACTATTGCTAGCTATGATATAGAAGCTCAATGTCACTCTGTATTCACCAACATAAAAAACATTCTAGAAGACAGCGGTAGCAGCTGGGACAACATTGTAGATGTCACCGTATTCCTCACCAATATGAAAGATGACTTCAAGACGTACAATCGTCTTTATGCGGAATACTTCAAAGACAACCAACCGTGTCGAACTACACTTGAGATCAACTGTCTACCAACTCCGATAGGAATTGAGTTGAAAGTGATTGCGACTATTTAAGTCCAGTTCCAAAATACGTGGAGCCTTTGATTTATGAAGTTCCATTTTGACAAATGGACTAAATATTTACTGGTTCTCTCTGTTATAATAGTTACTTCGTTTTTCATCAGTGAGTCTTCTCTTTTCGGACTGATGTACTTCTTTTTCTTTATTGCCATCCTTATCACAGTC
>JBMYYN010000094.1:0-7217 GCA_049609445.1 Bacteroidia bacterium
TCATTCAATCCTATAGAGCTTGCGAATGAGATCAGAAAACATATTAATCCATTTGAGATAACATTTGCTCCAGATCATCGTCAAGAAATCGCAAATGGCTGGCCTCAAAGTATAGATGATACTGTGGCTCGAAATGATTGGAATTGGAAGGAAAAATATAACCTAGAAAGATTAGTGGTTAACATGCTTGACAACCTTTCAGGTAACTCATAAAGAATTTATTGATGAAAAATCTAGTCTTATTTATTGCCCTTGTCGGGGTGTCCTTCTCGTCAAATGCCCAACTTCTGATTGGCAATAACAAGCCTCTAGCATATTTAAATCCTGCCTTGCAGAATTATGATATAGACAAAGGAGTTGTGAGTGTGTCGTATCTTCCTACACCGTTTTTGAAAGAGGCTATTGACCCTAACTATATAGCAATGGCAGAGTATAGTCTATCAGAAGATTTGAGAATAGATGGGCAGTACTACAAAATTGAAAATAAGTATACTAGCTTGAACCAATTTAACATTGGCTTGTCTTACAGACTTGAGATGGACAAAGGCAACTATATAATTCTGGGAGCTAATGTTGGTTCATTTAATGATAAAATTAAGTTAGCAGAGTTTAATAAAATATTTGCTCCAAATAGGTTTGAATATACGGACACACTTTCTTCAGGAATTGATGTGGGATTTGGGATAGCATATGATTACAATGGATTTTCTATGGGTTTGGCATTTAGCAAGCTAAATGACCCTCTTGTGGTGTCGCTTCCTACGCCATTGTTGGACTCTATTAGCACTCCGACTAATAGAATTTATTTAGATTCAATGATAGGGCAGCCTAGAGAGAAATCTGAGTTTGGAATTCAAAACAATATTAACTTTATATATACCTGGGATTTGAGTAAGAAAGTAAATCTGACTCACTCTATCCACGTTCAAAACATGGGATTATCTGGGGCAGACTATCTGAGTTTTCAGAATATTGCTCAATTCAATAATCGTCATTCCTTAGGGATAGGAGTGTTGCACGATGGCAATGTTGGAGGAATGCTATCGGTAGGATATGGAATTACTGAAAATATTAAACTAGAAGTAGCATCATTCTTTGTTCAAGATTTGAACTACAACGCGTCTACAAAAGAGTATGAAAGTGACGGCTATGCTCCTAGTCTAGAGGCTAATATCCGTTTCAATTTCTAATATAACAGTGCATCTGGAGTACACATTTCAGAAGAGCTCTTCGGTTCATTTATGATCGATATTCTGTTTAATGTAGCGATTACGTTAGATATCATTTTTTTTGAAATCCAGGGTGAAGTTTGCCATTCTACGGAAGAGTACCATTGTGCTACTTGATCTTCTTTGAGTCCATACATTTCGGATATCTCAGAGACAGTATTTTCATTTTTTGTAACCTCATCTGATGCTTCTATAATAGCTAAGCTCAACTTTTCTATGACTCCAGAATTGTCATTTACAAAAGGTCCTGAGCCGACCATCATAAAACAAGGCCAAGGACTAACACAGAGCCCTATTCTGTTAACTTTTTGACTAGTAACATATGGTTGGGTCATAAATTTTTCCCAAAGCAGTATATCGGCTTTGTTTTCATCAAAAGCGGTTAAAGCTCCGTCTATGTTTCCTACTGTTCTGAAATTTTCTTCATTTAAATCATATCCTTTTTGTTCAGCGTGTACGTATGCCATGAGGTGACTTCCGCTTCCCACTCTGCTTCGGGCAAATCGTGCTGTACTAAGATCATCTGCATTGAATGATGCTTTAGTTGCACTATGTACACCCCAAACTAAAGGTGATTTTACATATTGCTGAATGATGCGACTACTGCTGCCAGAATGGATATGCTTAATAATACCTTCAGTAAGCACTAGTGCTACATCTAATTCGCCAGAGTCTAGTAATGAACACATAGCACCACTACCGCCTTTGACGTCTTGCCAGCTAATCTCTAAACCATGTTTAGCAAAAATTCCATGCTTAATGCCATAATGCCATGGATAATTAAAATGTTCAGGAACTCCGCCTATATTGATTTTTTCCATTAGTAGTCCAATAGATCTTGAATCGCTGCACTTACTTTCTCAGCATTTGGAAGCATTTCTTTTTCTAAATCTACATTTAGTGGGACAGCAGGCAAGTCCATAGAGCCAATACACTTTACCGGAGCATCCAAACTTTGGAAGCAGTTTTGTTGTATTCTACCGGCTATTGCCTGAGCAAATGAGTTGTTCAGAGTTTCTTCCGTTAGGACGATTACTTTTCCATGTCTTTCTACCAATTTATAGATAGCTTCATTGTCACAGGGGCTTAATGTCCTTAGGTCTAATATTTCTACTTGTCCTGGATGATTTTTTGCAGCATTAGTAGCCCACCATACACCCATACCGTATGTTACTATTCCTAAACTTTCACCATTTTCTAAAGAATTTTCATTAGCTTCTAAATGAACTCTGGCTTTACCTAATGGAATAATGTAATCTTCCGATGGTTCTGGACTTTTTGCACCTTCGGTTCCTGGGACTTTACTCCAATATATCCCTTTATGCTCGTACATTACCACTGGATTTGGATCGTAAAAAGCAGCTTTCATAAGTCCTTTCATGTCCGCAGCATTACTAGGGTATACTATCTTGATTCCTTTAATAGGAAGTATAGAAGACTCATTTGTGCCACTATGATAAGGGCCTCCACCACCATAAGCTCCAGTAGGAACTCTTATAATAGATTGTACAGGAAATTTACCGCCTGACAGATATGTGCTTTTGGAAAGTTCGGTCACCAACTGATTGACACCAGGCCAAATATAATCGGCAAATTGGACCTCGACGATAGGTTTACAACCTACAGCACTCATACCTGCTGTAGAACCTATGATATACGCTTCCTGTATGGGAGTGTTAAACACTCGATGTCTTCCGTGTTTTCCTGCAAGTGTTGCAGCTTCTCGAAATACTCCACCTAGTCTATGTCCTACGTCTTGACCATATAGTAACGCTTCTGGATGTTTGGCTAGGATTTCATCTACAGCATGAAGAGCTGCATCGACCATAATAATGGTCTCAGCATTAGCAGGATTTCTCTCACCTGTTTCTTCAGTTATAGGAGTTGGGGCTAAAACATAGTTTGAAACAGAATCTAAATCTGGATCATCTGCGTTTTTTGCATCTTCAAATGCCTGCTGAACTTCTATTTTAGCTTGCTGTGCTATCTCATCTATGCGTTTCTGTTTTATTCCTTTATCCAAAGCTTGTTGGAGTAGAAATTTCAACGGATCTTCTTTTTTATCTTCTTCTAAGTCATCCCTATACCACTCACTTCGTACACCAGATGTATGATGTCCAAGCAATGGAACCTTTGCATGCATCAGCATTGGCTTCTGATTTTTGCGAACCCACCTGATGGCTTTATTCATCTCATGATAACTTTCAGTGAAGTCACTACCATCAGTTCGGCCACGTCTGAGACCTTTGAAACCTGCAGCAAATTCATAGGCGTCCATAGCTCTCATTTCGTCCCCACTAGCGGAGATTCCCCAATCGTTATCTTGCACTAAATAAAGGATAGGTAATTGATGTAATACTGCCATCTGAAGAGCTTCCGAAACTTCTCCTTCGGTCATAGAACCGTCCCCGATTGAGCAAACTACTATTGAACCCATAGTTCCGGTTTCGTTCAACTTGTTTTGTTTCAAATACTGCAGTCCATGAGCTATACCGGTAGTTGGAATGGCCTGCATTCCTGTAGCACTACTCTGATGTGCCATTTTTGGTTTATCACTATCGAGCAATGAAGGATGTGAATAGTATGTTCTTCCACCTGAAAATGGGTCATCTTTTTTAGCCAATAACTGTAGCATTAGTTGATAGGGCTGCATTCCCATTCCTAGCAACATCGCTTCGTCACGATAATATGGGGCTACCCAGTCAATTTCTTTAAGGTGGTATGCAGTGGCCAACTGGATGGCTTCATGACCTTTAGAGGTAGAGTGAACATATTTGGTGATAGTCCTATTTTCGTCATAGATGTCGGCCATTTCTCTGGCTCTGAGCATATCTAATAGTGCCTGTTCGTATACCGATTTTTTTATGTGCATTTGATCTTTGAACGAATGTTTTAATCCGTATGCAAGTTTACGTGAAATTTATGAAGAAGAAAACGTACGAGAAGGTATCGTTTTGATTGTATTTTGAAAGAGAAAGAAACATTATGAAGAATTGCAATGATGCAAAAAGAAAAGCTCCAGATACATTATCAGGAGCTTTAGGATGGGTAAATTAGTTTCTAATGTACCTATTTAGAGCATTTATACTACTTTGGAATTGGAACCCTTTGTTTACTATAAAGTAGTTTTCAGGGTCGTAGGTCTTGTCGTACGCAAACTTTGCAATTTGGAGCCTAGACGATTCAAAATCCATAGCTCTGATTATTTGTAAAACCTGTCTGCTGGAGACGTTGTTACGATTTATGTACTGCTTGGCAAGTGTCTTCTTGTTGCTCTCAAAGGAAGCGTCTCGGATCATATCAAGAGCCATATTGAAGTTAGACATGCCTCTATGGTCAATTCTATCTCTGTTAAAGTCTCTTCCTCTATTTCCTTGTCTTCCATAATCATGTCCACGACCATTTCTTTGGTAGTTTCTATTACCTTGGTTGTTTCGGATTGGTACTACACGCTCGATAATCAGTTGCCCACGTGGCGTGATTCGTGCAAATACTTTACTTCTATGAGGAATGAATATTTTTCCTCTGAAGAATGAGTTGTTGTGGTATCCTCTGCCTCGTTGCCCTTGACCTCTATAACCTCGATTGTAGTTGTAGTTTCTTCCTCTTCGCTCTGTTACCGAAATAAAGTGTCTACCTTGGGGTAATTGAGTGACTATAAATTCACCTGTGTTGGTGAAATATTGCTGACCAGATATAGTGGCAGTTGCTCTTGCTGAACTTGTCCTCAGAAATAGTTTGGAGGCTTGCACCTCTGCTATTTGAAGAATGAATAATGCGATTAAAAGTGTAATTGTTTTTTTCATAATGTTTCTCCTTTCTTGTTTTTAGTATAGTATAGCCAAAAATGAAACCGAGAATCATTAAAAAAGCCCTAACTGTTTGAAAGTTAAGGCTTTTTAAAATATCAATGTGTATTTTTTACACATTGAAAAGTGTTTTGTTTACTGTACAATTATTCTACTGTAACCGACTTTGCAAGGTTTCTTGGTTGATCTACGTTACAATCTCGCATCACAGCTATGTAGTAGGATAATAGCTGAAGAGGTATAGTCGCAAGGATAGGTGTCAAACTATCTTCAGTATCTGGAATTTCGATGTAATGATCAGCTATTTCAGCTACTTTTTCATCTCCTTCTGTAACGATAGCGATTATTTTTCCTTTACGTGCTTTTACTTCCTGAATGTTAGATAATACCTTTTCATAGTAATTACGTTTTGTGGCAATCACGATTACCGGCATTTCTTCATCTATCAAAGCTATAGGGCCATGCTTCATCTCAGCAGCTGGATATCCTTCAGCATGAATGTATGATATTTCTTTAAGTTTTAAGGCTCCTTCTAGAGCAACAGGGAAGTTATATCCACGTCCTAGATACAAGCAATTTGGTGCATCTTTATATATAGAAGCTATTTCTTCACATTTTTCGTTGCAAGATTCTAAAAGACCTTTTACCTTTTCAGGAATAGTATCTAGTTCAGCAAACATTTCTCTCAGACGTTCACGTGCTATGGATCCTCTAATATCAGCGATTCCTAATGCTAGGAGAGTAAGTACCGTTACTTGAGCTGTAAATGCTTTAGTAGATGCTACTCCAATCTCTGGACCAGCATGTGTATACGCACCAGCATCCGTGATTCGAGGAATACTACTTCCTACAACGTTGCAAATACCGTAAATTGTTGCACCTTTTTCTTTCGCCATTTCTAAGGCAGCAAGAGTATCAGCGGTTTCGCCACTTTGAGATATTGCAATCACAAAATCATTTTCTGTTATGATTGGGTTTCTATATCTGAACTCAGATGCATACTCCACTTCTACTGGGATTCTTCCAAATTCTTCGATTAGGTATTCACCCACAAGACCAGCGTGCCATGAGGTTCCGCAAGCTATGATTATAATCCTGTCTAGGTTTTTAATCTTGCTCGAAAACTCCTCGAGACTTCTCATTGCAAAAGTTAGATTCTGTGGATCGAATCTACCTCTCATAGAATCGTAGATAGACTTCGGTTGTTCGAATATTTCTTTGAGCATGAAGTGCTCGTAACCACCTTTTTCTAAAGCATCTAAGCTGATTTCCAGTTCCTGAATAAATGGTGATTTTTTGACATTGTCAATAGTCTTAATGGTCATTTCACCATTGTTGATTGCCACTATTTCATTGTCATTTAGATAAGTTACTTTTTTGGTATACTCTACTATAGGAGTAGCATCACTAGCCAAATAAAATTCTCCCTTTCTTTCACTGATTCCTACTACTAGTGGGCTGCCTTTTCTTGCGGCTATCAGTGTGTTTGGATCATTCTTACTTAGTATCACGATTGCATATGCACCGACTACCTCATTAAGTGCAAGTCTAACCGCCTCAAGGAGATCAACACCTTCTTCGTTTTTAATTTCTTCAATAAGATGAGTTAACACCTCTGTATCTGTATCACTTGTAAAGGTATGACCACGCCCAACTAGCATTTTTTTCAATGTAGCATAGTTCTCTATTATCCCGTTATGAATTAGAGCGATATCGCCACTTTGCGAAAGATGAGGGTGTGCATTTGTGGTGTTTGGTTCTCCGTGTGTGGCCCATCTGGTATGACCAATTCCTCTATTGCCAGTGATATTATTACCAGAAGCTACTGCTTCTAATTCTGAGACTTTACCCTTGTTTTTGTAGATGCGAAGATCAGTATCTTCCATTAAGGCTATTCCTGCACTATCATAACCTCTATACTCGAGTCTTTGTAATCCTTTTATTAGAAAATCATAGGCCTGATCAGGACCATAGTATGCAACAATTCCACACATAGTTTTTTATAAAAATTTTGAACAAATGTATGCAACATCCTTTTCAGGTCACGCACACTATCTTATTTTGATTTGGTATATAGCCCAATTAACTACACACAAGGACTGAATATTGTGTCCTAACCTAAATTAAATGCAGCTTTTAAGTCTGCATCTTTATCTTGCTTCGTCAATTCTTCTGCCCA
>JBMYYN010000095.1:0-7179 GCA_049609445.1 Bacteroidia bacterium
GGATATGACAATGGGGCTAAACTAAATGGAAAGAAACCTATACGTGGAGCTCGTCAGAAGGGAGCTCAAGTGACTATGTCTGGATTTGATCTGTCTGGTAAGCTTACCTACTACGGAATCAAAGGATTAGATCTAGGTATAGCTGGATATTTTGGAAACACTGAATCATCCTTGTACGATAATCTTCATAGTGACAGTATCAGTCAGATAGCCACGGCAGACAGTTCGTCTATAGGAGTCAATATGATTGGAGTAGATTTCAGATACCAAAAGAAAAATTTTGAAACTAGAGGTGAGCTGATTTTGGCTAACCTAGATAACACAGATCAGTACAATGCATTTACTGGTGAGGATCTCGGAGAGACTTCACTCGGATACTACTTTGAGGTAGGGTATAATGTAGCTTCTGCTCTAAAAATGAAAAAGAAACTTGTCCCATTTGTAAGATACTCAAACTACAATACGCACCAAGCTACTAATGCAGCTCTAGTAGCCAATCCATCTTACCAAAAAGAAATCATCACTACAGGATTGACGTATTTCTTGAATGACAATTTCGTTGCAAAAGCTGACTACCAGCAAGGAGTAGATGGAAATGATGCAATGAATAAAACTGTAAACTTCGGTATTGGATACTGGTTCAGATAGTCCGAACTATAAAAGAATTGAAACGTCAAACCACATTAACACTATGCATCGTAGGAGTAGCCTTCACGGCTACTGCTACTTTTAGTTTTTTGCCGGACTATCTCACCAAAAAAATGGAGAAGTGTCTGACAAAGTTGTTTGACAAAAATATAGAGTATAGAGCTGTAGAAACGGATGAGCTTTATGCAATCAATCATCAGATATATACAGTCCACCAAGCTGACACAATTAGCGGATACTCTATCATATCTCGAGGTTTAGGATGTAAAATAGGAGGTTGTGACAAACCGTCTACGACAGATTCTGTAACATTCGAGCAGTTTTATTATATGACGGCATTTGATGCCAATAAAAAAGTAAAAAAAGTACGCGTACTCGAATATACAGCGGACCATGGCTACCAAATAGGTGGTAGAGGGTGGCTTAAGCAATTTGAGAAAGGCGACCACTTCACCGTAGGTGAAAATATAGATGCCATATCTGGTGCTACCATCTCTGTAAAATCTATCACCAATGGAGTCAACACTCAAGTCGAGCTCCTCCAAAAAAACTTCGACTAAATTGACGTAACTTCGTCGTATGAATGTTCAACCTTTTGACATTACGTGTTACAACCATCTACACAATAGGTTTCAAAACCTGTTTGACGAGGAACTGATAAATCGAATTTGTTATTTCGGCAGGCTTCGTTCTTTTGAAGCTGAACAAATGATTATGGATATTGGAGACGAGATAGCTTATTTCCCATTAATCGTATCTGGTTCTGTAAAAATTCTTACTGAAGATGACGAGGGCAAAGAATTGCTTTTATACTACCTAGAGATGGGCGACACCTGTGCAGTCACTCTCAATATCGTGTCAAAAGGAAATAAGAGTAAAATTAGAGCAGTAGCCGAAGATAAGTGTGAAATACTCTTTTTGCCGGTCGACAAAGTAGATGAATGGATGGTGACATACAAGTCATGGAGAGCCTTCATCATGGAAACCTACAGCTATCGTATGAGCGAGATGCTAGAAGCTATAGACAACCTCGCATTTCATAATATGGAAGAAAGACTTCTGAAATACCTGCGGGACAAAGTTATGGTGACTGGGAGTCAAGAGATTCATGCTACCCATGCCCACATTGCAAATGAGTTGCACTCATCAAGAGTAGTCATTTCTAGGATGCTAGCCAAGTTAGAAAAAGATGGGCTAATCACACATAGCAGAAACAAAGTACAACTGCTTAAGCTTTAAGTGTTCTCCTGTCCAAAAGCACAAAAATCAATCCTCAAACTATTCTGTATCAGTTAAGTTAACGGCAGATATTCTGAACTTTGGCAAAACAAGTAAAATGCCAAGGCCTAGAAATAAAGAACACCTGCTGAAAGCATCGAAAGAAAATTTTGAGAAGCTTTTTAAGTATATAAACAGTCTATCTCTAAAGGAACAAGAAAAAGAATTTCCGAAAGGAAGTTTGAATAGAAATATAAGAGATTTATTAGCTCATTTGCATCATTGGCATCTTATGATGCTCCATTGGTATGAAATCGGAATGTCAGGCAAAAAACCTGCGATGCCTGCAGAAGGATATAAATGGAAGCAAATCCCAGAACTCAACGTATGGATAAACGAAAAATACTGTTCTATATCTCTTGAAAAGTCAAAAGAACTCGTGCACAAATCACACGTTCAGGTCTGTCAACTGATTCTTAACCACACAGAAGAGGAGTTATTTATCAAAAAACGATACAAATGGACTGGAACTACCTCATTGGCGGCTTATCTCATATCATCTACGAGCAGTCACTATGATACTGTTTTCAAATTACTTAAGAAATTTCGTAAGGATATGTAACCGAGCACTCTTCACGATTTCTTAAATACAATATCATATCTGAAAGTAACTTACGTCACAAATGGACATTAGCATCCATTTTAAGTTTGTGCCTATAAAAATATCATTTAACATGAAAATCGAACAACTATATACCAACTGTTTAGCTCAAGGAGCGTATTACATAGAATCCAATGGTGAAGCTGCTATAATAGACCCATTACGTGAGACTCAGCAGTATATTGACATGGCATCAGAAAGAGGTGCAACTATCAAATACATTTTCGAGACTCATTTTCACGCTGATTTTGTAAGTGGGCACATCGACCTTTCCAAAAAAACTGGTGCACCGATCATCTACGGACCTACAACAATGGAGACCGGCTTTGATATCACCGTGGGTCAAGACGGTCAAAAATTTACTTTGGGAGATGTCACAATACAATTAATTCATACTCCGGGCCATACCACAGAGAGCAGCTCATTCCTTCTCATCGATGAAAATGGAAAACAAAAAGTGTTGTTTTCCGGAGATGCCCTGTTCATAGGTGATGTAGGCAGACCAGACTTAGCCCAAAAAGTCATAGCAGAGCTGACGCAAGATAAACTGGCTAGGATGCTTTATCACTCGCTTAGAGAAAAAATAATGCCACTGGATGATGATGTGATTGTATATCCAGGACATGGAGCAGGAAGTGCATGCGGTAAAAACATGAGCAAGGAGACGAGCGATACATTGGGCAATCAAAAGAAAACCAACTATGCACTTCAACCTATGACCGAAGATGAATTTGTAGATCAGGTGCTCGATGGTCTTACACCTCCTCCAGCATACTTCCCTCACAATGTTCTTATGAATATACAAGGATATGAAAGCTTAGATGATGTACTCAAAAATGGTCTAAAAGCACTTTCTGTCAGAGAGTTTGAAGCTGTAGTGGAAGAAACCAATGCCATGATTATAGATACGCGACACGAAGATGAATTTATCAAAGGTTTCATACCTAACTCCATTTTCATAGGAGTAGATGGAAGTTTTGCCAATTGGGTGGGAACGGTACTCAAAGACGTGAAAACTCCGATAGTCTTCATAGCGGACAACGGTCGTGAAGAAGAAGTCGCTATCCGAATGGCTAGAATAGGCTTTGACAACACACTGGGATATCTAGAAGGCGGTATAAATGCTTGGGTAAAAGAGAATAATAACTTGGAAACTATTGAGTCTATAAACGCTCAGGGATTGTCCAAACTAACAGATTCTAAAATACTCGATGTACGTAAAGAATCGGAATACAATAGTCAGCATGTGAGAAACGCAATCAACACTCCACTTGACTACTACGAAGATCAACTTGCGTCTATCGACACAGAGCAAACTTATTATGTGCAATGTGCTGGCGGATATCGTTCAGTAATATTCACCTCTCTATTTCGATCCAAAGGATACGAAAATCTTATAAACGTGACAGGTGGTTTTGATGCTTTACAAGCCTCAAATCTCTTTGAAATAACTGAATATGTGTGTCCTACAACTATGTTGTAAGAAGCCGATATAAGCAATGAAAAAGGTTAGTTCATTCACGAGCTAGCCTTTTTTTATTTCTATTCATTTACACTCTGTGACATTAGTAACTTTTTAAAATGAACTTGGCCTTACTTTTGTTGTTATATATACAGGATGAAAATAGAACAGATTTACACCGGATGTCTTGCTCAAGGAGCATATTATATAGAAAGTAATGGCGAAGTGGCTATCATAGACCCACTTAGAGAAGTAGACGACTACATTGCACGTGCAGATAAGGATGGAGCTAAAATCAAGTACATTTTTGAAACACACTTCCACGCAGATTTTGTCAGTGGACACGTAACCCTCGCCGAAAAAACTGGGGCTACTATCGTATATGGACCAACTGCTGAAACCAATTTCGAATCTGTAACTGCAACAGACAATCAAGAGTTTAAGGTAGGAGACATCACCATCATCGCAATGCACACACCAGGTCATACTATGGAGAGCACGACTTACCTTTTGAAAGATAAAGACGGTAAAAATCATTGTATATTTTCTGGAGACACTCTATTCCTGGGTGATGTAGGGAGACCTGACTTAGCCCAAAAAGCAGCTACGATGACTCAAGAAGAATTAGCCGGAATTTTATACGACAGTCTTAGAACTAAAATCATGCCGCTAGCTGACGATGTAATCGTGTACCCTGCTCACGGAGCGGGTAGTGCGTGCGGTAAGAACATGATGAAAGAGACAGTAGACACACTCGGAAATCAGAAGCGAATGAACTACGCCTTGCGTGCAGACATGACCAAAGATGAATTTGTATCTGAGGTGACCGATGGCTTAGCTCCTCCCCCTGCCTATTTTCCTATGAATGTGATGATGAACAAGCAAGGTTATGCCAACATAGAAGATGTTATATCAAGTGGAAGTAAAGCATTGACACCTACAGAATTTGAAGCTGCTGCAAACGAAACAGAAGCTATTATTTTGGATACACGATCTCAAGAAGCATTTGTAGACGGATTTATCCCACAGAGTATTTTCATTGGCATTTATGGAGGTTTTGCACCTTGGGTAGGAGCACTAATCAGAGACGTAAAACAACCTATCCTTATCGTGGCAGATGAAGGAAAACTAGAAGAAGTAATCACTAGACTGAGTCGAGTAGGCTTTGATAATACTATTGGATATCTGAAAGGAGGATTTGAAGCCTGGAAATCTGAGAATAGAGAAATCGATACTATCAGAAGTATCTCTGCTTCGGACTTCCAACGAGAGTGGACAGACAACAACTTACCACTATTTGATGTACGTAAAAAAGGGGAATTCGGAAGCAGCCACATTGACAATGCAAATCACGTATGCCTAAGTGCCATCAATGAAAGTCTATCAGAGTTTCCTATGGAAGAAAACTTCTATGTGCACTGTGCAGGAGGGTATCGCTCTGTAATCGCATCCTCTATTCTAAAGATGAGAGGATATCATAACCTGACCAACATAGCAGGCGGATATGATGACTTAGAGAAAACAGATTTGCCTAAAATTACGGATGTTTGCCCATCTACGTTGAAATAATATACCACGTTAAAAGTTTTATCGTTTATCCTTAAAATGAATTCAAAAACCACTGTTCAGATTGGCCGAATCGTAATCAGTTTCCTATTTATTTTTGGTGCTATAAGCAAATTTGTTTCGATGCCATTTTTTGATGGCATGGTAGCAGAACTTTTCTTGGGAAAAGACTATTTCAATAATCCTAGCGGAATGTATTGGGTGCAATGGATGGCCCGAATACTAGTAGCAGTCGAGTTGGCATTAGGAATAGCCCTGTTGCAAAACAAATGGTTCAAGAGCATCGTGCTGCCTGCGACCATGGTCACACTTATTCTCTTCACAATCCACCTATTTTATGAAGGTTTTCGTCAAGAAAACGGCTTCATCGAAGGTAATTGTGGATGCTTCGGAGATGTCCTACCCATGACTAATCTTGAGTCCATTTTCAAAAATGTAATTGGCATGGCTTTAGGTATTTGGGTATGGATCAAATTCAACAAGAAGGACCATGTCTTTGCTAGCTGGGTTTCTCCGGTAATGGTAGGATTGGTTTCATTATTCACTCTTGGGTTTGGGGTAAAAAGCTACGAAGCAGCTCCAGCACCGACTGTGATCGAAGAATTGGCTATAGCTCCAGTAGATACTCTATCTATGAGCGTAGACTCTCTTCCAGAAAACGAGTCAACATCTGAAGAAGAAATAGTAGAAGAACCTACGTCGGTGAAGCCTACAATAGAGGCTAAAGAACCAGAAGAAAAACCTGAAGAGCAAGCTCCTCCAAAGGTTGCAAAAACGGCTAGTGATATTACCTTAGAACTTCTCCATACTTATGCTCCGGATATTAAGTCTCAAGACTTAGCGAACAGCACCAAACTAGTTTGTTTGTTTAGTATGACGTGCAGCCACTGTCAAGAAGTATATAGGGACATCTCATCGATGAAATCCAGCGGAAAACTGCCAGGGCTTTATCTTGTTAACTATGGCTCAGAGTACGAACAAAACTATTTCTTCACTCAAGCTGGTAATGAAAACGACCCTCATACTATTACAGAAGATTTCACGTCATTCAAACGTATGCTTGAAGGAAAAACATATCCTAGAATTCTTTATGTCAAAAATGGCAAGATCATAGAAGAATGGGACGTCGACACATACAAAAAAGAAGGTTTCATGAAGTACTTTGGGATAGAAAAAATCGAAGAAAAGAAAAGTGGCGGATTGCAGCTAGAACTAGAAGGTGGTAGTAGTCCATGGTAGGGTTATTAATGCTTATGTAGTTTGAAAATAATTTACTCTTTCATAGGAATATTCCTCGTTGTTATTCTATTCATAGTTACAAGAGCAACTATAATAGGAGAAATAGTAAACAGTGGCCTGACAAGTAAGTCGCTTCATTATGAAAAAGCATCTAGATTTAAAGGAACTGTATTCCTACACGAAAATTTTTCTTATTACTCAATAAATATCGAGAGAACTTCTTTAACACGGAACACAGATAGTACTTATCGGATTATTCCTTCCTCATTTAAATTTGGGAAATGGGAAAGAAACCTTAGAAATGGGACTATACTTTTAACACCAAACTCTGTAAGTGATTCAATAATTGAAGTTCAATTTGCAGATACGGTTGAATTGGATTTTG
>JBMYYN010000096.1:0-7175 GCA_049609445.1 Bacteroidia bacterium
AAAAATAAAGTAGGTAAATCCGGCTCTGCAATAGGAGCTACATTGTTAGCTTTGTTTGCTGCTCCTATACTAATGGGAAGTCAAAACTGGGATGACCATGATAGATCAGATAGATACTTGGGAATATCGTTTGCTAAGAACTACTTAAATAGCTGTGAAAAGAATGCAATATTGTTTACCAATGGTGATAATGATACGTATCCATTATGGTACGCTCAAAACGTAGAAGGTATTCGTACTGATGTTAGAATTATAAACCTCAGTCTTCTTCCTACAGAATGGTATAGTAGTGCTTTACGCCGAAAAGTATTCGAATCGGAAGCGTTACCATTCACTATCCCAGCGGAGGATATAGTGCAAGGGAAGAGAGACTACGTGAGATACTTTGAATCTAAAGGTACAGATCCTAATAAGTATTATCCACTTAGTCAAGTTCTGAAGTATATCACGGATGACACTAAGCGACAAAGAACGAATGACGGCTCGATGGTTAGTGTTTTCCCTGTGAAGAAATTCAGTGTAGAGGTAGACAAACAAGCGGTAATCGACATGGACTACTTGCCTGCTAGAGATACTAGTAAAATAGTTGATAAAATCTATTGGACCATCAATAAGAATGGATTGACTAAAGGTGACATAGTTGTACTAGATATCATTGCTACGAATGCTAAACAAGGGTGGAAGAGACCAATCTATTGGACTACCACGACTGGTTCATCAGTTTATCTAGGATTGGACAAATACTTGAGACACAATGGTCTTACTTACCAACTTCTACCAGTAGAGGCTAATCGTAGAATGAGAGGTATGGATGATATGGATATGCTCTATGATAAGCTAATGAATGTATATGAATGGGGTAATATGGAGAAAGGTGAGATGTTCTTAGATGACAAGGCTCAGTTGGTTCCACAGAATCTTCGTTCTATGTTTATTCAAGTAGCAGATTATATGGCTAACAGTGGCAAATTGGATTCAGCAGAAAACTTAATTGACAGATGCTATACCGCTATGCCAGAGACACTTCTTCCAATTAACTTGAGACTGAAAGCTGCGAGTGCGGACATATACTATAAGTGTGGTAAAATGGAAAAAGGTGACCAACGCCTTCAGGAAGCTGGAGACGATGCCTACGAATTAGTAAAACACTATAATAAGTACAAGACAAAAGGAATTCAAAGTGCCGATGGCGATAAAAATGAAAACCTTGATATACTTAGAAACATCGGTCCATTAGCTAACAGATATAATAGAACAGAACTGTCGACTAAATACACAGATCTATTTAATCAAGTAAAAGGACTTTACTAGCAGTTTAAGCTATGGGAAGAGAAGGGGTAGTAATCGGTTTTCATGCAGTCGAAGATCTGCTCAAAAGTGGTGTTACTGTAGGTAAGGTATTTGTAAATCATCAAGGTGATAAGCAAAAAATAGGAGTTCTTAGGCAGCTTGCTAAAGTTAATGATACTCCTTTTCAGATGGTGCCAATAGAGAAGCTCAATAGAATCAGTAGAGCCAATCATCAAGGTGTAATTGCGATTAAAAGTCCAATTGATTTTGTACCGCTGGAGGAGACTATTACTCGGATGTACGAAGAAGGGAAACCTCCTAAAGTGTTGATTTGTGATGGTGTTCAGGATATTAGAAATATTGGAGCAATATCGCGATCTTGTTTAGCCTTTGGTGTAGACCTAATGATAGTTGGAGTCAAGGCAAATGCAGAAATAGGAGAAGGAGCAATTAAGTCTTCTGCTGGTGCATTACTGAAACTACCTGTGGCTAGAGTGAGCAGCCTTGCGAACACATTGACTTATTTGAAAAGTTGGGGTTTAGTACAGATTGCGGCTACGGAGAAGTCAGACACAGTTTTATCTTCAAAATCATTTGAAGATATGGACTCTTGGGCTCTTTGGATGGGCAATGAAGATAATGGACTGTCTAAGGAACGTCTCGCACTAATGGACAAAACTGTACGTATAAATATGCCAGGTGAGATTGACTCATTAAACGTTTCTGTAGCTTGTGGCATTGTACTACATAGTTTAACTAGCAAATAATCAGTATGTTACGAATGGAAATTGTTCGTCTTGCTTTTTTGTTTTAAAAAATTATTTTCGCAGCATGTTATAGGGCATATTATTTGCTCATTCATAAGTAGTAATAATTTAAAAATTTAACTGAATGTATTGGACCTTAGAACTAGCATCTTACTTAGATGACGCACCTTGGCCAGCGACCAAGGATGAACTAATTGATTTTGCCATAAGAACAGGATCTCCACTAGAGGTAGTAGAAAACCTCCAGGAACTTGAGGATGATGGTGAACCTTTTGAAACGATTGAAGAAATTTGGTCAGAGTATCCGTCTACCGACGATTACTTCTTTAACCAAGACGAACTATAATAGTTTATATAATATCAGATTTCAAAGAGCCTCACTATTTATTTAGTGGGGCTTTTATTGTATAGGTCTTATTAGTTACTCGTAGCTCGTTGTTCCTGATCCAAGGATTTAGGGACTTAATTACGTGGTAATTTGTGTTGAGTTTTTGGGCATAGTCAGATATATTGACGATTGTAGAGTCTACTTCTATACTTTGGGTAGGTATATGAGCGTAGTAATCTTTATCTGACAAGATGAAACCATAACTCGAAGGGTTTTCGATTATAGATTTCAGTGCTAAGAGTCGCATTACGTACCTAGATGTTTCAGTATTGAGGTGTAAGTCAAAGTAGTCTTCTACATGCTGTTTAGTAAGGTCACGACGTATACCGCTCATTCCGCGATTGTAAGACGCAGCAGCTAATGTCCAAGTGCCAAATTTACCGTAAGCCTCGTTGAGGTACACACAAGCAGCTTGAGTGCTCTTTTCAAGATTGTATCTCTCATCTATCCCTCTGTCTATCTGAAGACCATATGAGCGTCCTGAGGACTCCATAAACTGCCATATGCCTTTGGCTCCTTTGGAAGAAGTCACATTCAATAGTCCACTCTCTATCACTGCTAGATACTTAAAATCATCAGGAATGCCATTTTTAGCTAAAATAGGTTCTATTACTTTGAAGACCTTTTTTGTACGTTTTAGAATGAGCAGAGTGTTGCTTTGCCAATAGGTGTTGACCAATAGCTCTCTGTCCAGACGTTCTTTGATTTCGAACTTATTCAACGGAACAGATTCTCCAGCAAAAGTTAAATCAGTCGGTACAGGTACTGGATATATTTTTTGACCTTGTGCGATTCGCTCCTCCTGACTGTGGATCTCAGTAGACTTGTATGACCACATAGAAATACCAACTATAGCACATAGGATTAAAGCAGATGTATATTGGAAACTTCTTTTCATATTAAAACAAGACACCAATTTCTAAACTTATATTTCGTATAAATCCGCCATTTCCAGTTTTCGGGAAATAGTCTTCGAAAAAGACATTTTCATTAGCATTCTTTAGGCCGATTTTGGCTCCTACTTGAAAAGCGGCAATTTTATTATGCTTTGTGTAGTAAGTTGCAAATCCTGCATCCCACGGCGAGATTCCCATTTTATCGATATCCTCTGCCTTCTTTTTAGGACCAACATATAGAGATGATAGTCCAAGATAGGAGGCGTATGGACCGAAACTTATGGCATCCTCTCCATTTAGCTTATACATGGGAAGTACCGCCAGATCCACATAGAACAAAGCTATTTCTGAATATCCTGTATCTCCATTTCTAAATTTAGAACCTTTGAAGTTTCCTACGAGTTCAGAGTAAACGTTCCATTTTTCATTAGCATTATAGATATAATATGCTCCTGCGGTATATCCATATTTCAGACGAGGGTTTTGCAATTCATTTCCTGTAAGTGAAGATAGGTTTATGGAAGTCTTGACTCCAAGTTTGTTTTGATTATTGCTCGGTGTTTGAGCTAAGGACATTACGCAAAGGGTAAGTCCAAGTAGTGTTATGTGTATTCGTGATTTCAATCTATCTTGTTACCTTGTAATGCTTTGGATATACTATGGTCCATAGCTTTCTCTGCAAACGGCCTACTATAATTGTTTAGATTATCCATTGCTTTAACGATGCCGTCTTTGTCTTTAGCATCGATGGCACTATTAATTTTTGCTTGTAGGTGTCTGATTTGTGATACATCCTTCTCTGTCAGAAGTACTGTATTCTCTTTAATAAATTTATCCGTAGCGTAGATTAGCTGCTCTGCTTCGACCGTACTCTCCGCAAGTGACCTAAGCTCCATATCTTCTTGTGCATGATCTATACTTTGTTTGAGCATAGATTTGATCTCTTCATCAGATATACCATATTCAGGTTTCATGGTAACTACTTGCTTAGTTCCTGATCTTTTTTCCTCAGCACTTACCTCTAATATGCCATCAGCATTTAGCATAAAGGTTATTTCTATCTTAGGAAGTCCTGCAGGCATAGCTGGAATGTCAGAAAGAATGAACTCACCAAGTTTTCTATTGTCTGCAGCTAACTCTCTTTCTCCTTGATATACCGCTATTTTCATATTGATCTGACCATCTACTGAGGTGCTATATTCTTTTCGAAGCTTGGTTGGTATTTTATTGTTTCGAGGAATAAGAACATCCATCAGACCACCCAATGTTTCTATACCCAAGGATAATGGAGTAATATCCAATAGAAGCATATCTTTTCTATTACCTGCGAGGATATCGGCTTCTATAGCAGCACCAAGTGCTACAACTTCATCAGGATTTATAGAATCATTGACGGAAGCAGAAGCGAAGAATTGGTTAACAGCTGCTTTAACGGCCAAAGATTTTGTGCTACCGCCTACTAAAACCACTTCCTCTATATCAGAGACTTCTATTTCGGCATCGGATAGTGCATTCTTACAACAAGCCATGGTTCTATCTATAAGTGGTTTAATCAAGTCATTAAGTTGCGTGGTGCTTAGTTTCAAAGTCAAATTGTTTCCTTGAATAGATATCGCTCTTTCAAATGAAGTTTTGGAGCTAAGTTCTTTTTTAGCTTCCTCTGCCGTTATCCTAAGAAGCTGAAGTTCGCTTTTATCGTCTGTAGAAATCTTATGTTCTGACATCCAATTTTTAATGATTGCTTGGTCAAAGTCATCTCCACCAAGAAAAGTATCTCCATTTGTGGAGAGCACTTCAAATATGCCATTTTCTATATGCAATATAGATATATCAAAGGTGCCACCACCTAGGTCGTAGACTGCCACTGTTTTGGCAATTTCAGAGTTTTGACCTATGCCATAGGCCAGACTAGCGGCAGTAGGTTCGTTGATAATACGGAGTACATCTAGACCAGCTAGTTTCCCAGCATCTCTAGTCGCTTGCCGTTGAGAGTCATTGAAATAGGCAGGTACTGTGATGACTACTTGTTGTACTGTTTTATCAAGTTTTGATTCAGCTATTCTTTTTAGTTCTGAAAGGATATATGATGACAGTTCTATAGGTGAATATTGTTTCGTCCCGACCCTTACTTTTACTAATCCTTGTTCGTTGTCATCTATTATGTCATAATTCAAATGATGACCAGAGCTTTCAATGTCTTTGTAGCTTTTTCCCAAAAGTCTTTTTACAGAGTATATTGTGTTTTCGGGTTGTTCTACTACCTGGCTTATTGCTTCTTGTCCTACTATGATTTTACCTTCATCAAAAAGGATAGCACTCGGCACTATACTTTCTTTGTTTTTTGTAATGCAGTACGGTGTTCTATCTTCATCATTGATACTTGCTATCAAACTATTAGTAGTACCTAGATCTATTCCAATCACTGTATTACTTTTTACGAGTGTACCTGATGTTAGATCTATGGAAATTTTCGCCATGGCACAAAGGTATTGATTATGATATGGTGGAATAAACTATGATGACATAAATTTGTTAAAGTATTATTCATTGAGAATGAAATTTGAAGGTAAACAAATAGATGATGTAGTATTATTTGATGGGGTATGCACGCTATGTAATAGCTCTGTGGACTTCATAGTGCGACATGAAAAAGGGGATAGGCTTCTATTTGCTTCATTACAATCTGATGTAGGAAAACAAATTATTGCCAATTCCGGTTTAGATGAGGTTCCTGATAGTATCTTGTTTTATACAGATAAAGAGCTGTATTCGAAATCTACAGCTGTATTGAAGATAGCTAAGCACCTAAGTAGACCTTTTTCATTGGCTCAGATCTTCATAGTTGTACCCAAGCCATTTAGGGATGTAGTCTATGATTGGATAGCAAAAAACAGATATCAGTGGTTTGGAAAAAAAGAGACTTGTAGGATTCCTACTCCTGAGGAAAGAGCAAAGTTCTTAGGCTAGTTTATTTGCCAATTGTCCGCAAGCAGCATCTATGTCCTTACCTCTACTTCTTCTTACATTTACGATGACTTTGTTTTTCTCAAGGAAATCTGCAAATCTTTGAATTTTTTCAGCGGAGCTAGATTGAAACTCTGCGAGGTCAATTGGGTTGTATTCTATCAGATTAATCTTACACTTGATTCTTCTTGCAAAGGCTACTAATTCTTCAGCTTCGAATGGATCATCGTTGATATCATTGATGACACAATACTCTAAAGTTACTCTTGTTCCAGTCTTTTCGTAAAAGTAGTTTAGAGCTTCTATGAGATTTTCTAGAGAGTTACTATCCGTGATTGGCATTATTTTGCTTCTCTGCTCATTGTTCGCAGAGTGGAGGGATAGAGCAAGATTAAACCGTGCTCCGTCGTCACCAAGCTTCTTTATCATTTTGGCAATACCAGCAGTAGAAAGGGTGATTCTCTGTGGTGACATTCCTAGCCCGTCAGGTGAAGTGATTCTCTCTATTCCAGACATGACATTTGCATAATTTAGTAAAGGCTCACCCATACCCATCAGAACGATGTTACTTAAGTTTATGCCATATTCTTTTTGAGCTTCAGCTCTGAGGATAGCAACCTGATCATACATTTCATCGTGGCGAAGATTTCGTTCACGTTTCAAAAAGCCTGTGGCACAGAAAGTACAGCTCAGGCTACAACCTACTTGAGAAGAAATACAAGCTGTTACTCTATCACTTGTTGGTATAAGAACACCTTCTACAAGAAAACCGTCATCTAGTTTGAATGCGTACTTTATCGTACCGTCAGAACTTTTTTGAGAGCTCGCAATAGTCATTACCTTGAAAGTGTAATGTTCTGCTAGTTTAGC
>JBMYYN010000097.1:0-7148 GCA_049609445.1 Bacteroidia bacterium
ATGTTATTCCAAAATTGCTTCAAATGTGACCTATCTTGGTATCTCGATTGACTCTATTATCTCTTTTATGATGTATGTAGGAGTAATCCCTTCCATTTCTTTCTCTGGGGAAACTACTACTCTGTGTCGTAGTGCTAGTGGAGCTACATATTTGACATCCTCTGGTATCACAAAGTCTCTACCCGATAAAGCGGCTTTTGCTTTTGCTGCATTGAGTATAGATATGGATGCTCTAGGAGAAGCTCCTAAGAACAACATAGGATGATTTCTGGTGGTGCAAACAGTTTTGGCAATATACTCCTGAATAGACTTTTCCACTTCTATCTCCTGTACGACTTCTTGCATATCAGAGACATCATTTCCGTTAAGGACAGCTTTCACTTCTTCTCTCTCGTCATTGCCTTTTCTATTGTTGTGATTCATGAGTATCAAAGTCTCTTCTTCCAATGAGGGATACTCCAAGTTTATTTTGAACAAAAATCGATCAAGTTGGGCTTCAGGCAGTCTGTAAGTTCCTTCCTGCTCTATTGGATTTTGGGTAGCGAATACAATGAAAGGGTTGGTCATATCATAAGTGTCACCATCTATTGTGATCTGCCTCTCTGCCATTACCTCAAATAATGCTGATTGTGTCTTTGCAGGAGCTCTATTGATTTCATCTATCAAAATAATATTTGAGAAAATCGGCCCTTTCTTAAAATCAAATTCTGAACTCTTAGGGTTAAATATAGAAGTACCTAAGATATCTGAAGGCATCAAATCTGGTGTAAATTGAATCCTTGAAAATCCGACACTCATAGTTTGAGCAAGAAGATTTGCAGACAGTGTTTTAGCGATACCTGGCACACCTTCTATTAGACAATTACCATTGGCTAAGACTCCTATAATGAGAGCTTCTATTAGCTCGTCTTGTCCGACAATTACTTTTTTAAGTTCAGATTTTATTTGTCGTACACCTTGAGTGATCTTGGTCAAGTCCAATCGCGGTTGGAAAGTGGTAGTTTCTTCGTTTTGAGGTGTTATGTTTTCTAATTCGTCCATATTTTAAAGTGATAATTTGGAAATGAATGGTTCTATTATTTTGTTAAACTTCAAGAAGCTTTCTTTATTCAGGTAATTTGTGTTTTTAACTTTATTGATGTGGTATAGAGCTGTTTTTAAATCATCGGGGTTCAGATTAGCCTTGGCGGCCAACCTTTCTCTAAAACTATCATCTACCTCAGCTATGTCAAGGTAATATTTTTCTTTGATCCTATCGAGGACATAGTTGACCCGATATCTTGCCAAATCGACGTGATTCTCTTCAGAAACAAAAAGATTAGCAACCAAAGTCATAAATTCTATAGAGTTATTCTCCGGTGGGAGATGAACAGCCATACTCCTTGTTACTCTTTTATAATTGAATACAACGAAGAGTATCAGAGCTGCCATCAGAAGAATAAGAGCAAAGAATAGGGATTTATTGGCAAGTATGTACCGTAGTAGGCCCGCAGAATCACCCTCACTAGGAGGCATGCTGTATCGTCTTTCTGTACCAAAACCATCCCATAAGAAAAACTCTGTGTGTTGTAAGTGTGAGAAAGTATTCAATGCGTATATGCCATCTTCATCTTTTAGAAGATGGTAGTTGGAGAATAACTCAGGATTGGCATGGAAAAATAATTGACTTTGCCCATCTTCTCTGGAAAGAGAGAAGAAGTTTGGATACGAAGTGTCATCTATCTCAATAGTACCAAGAATTCGAGCATAGTCAGGAATCTTAGTGAAGTACACGATATCACTATTTCGTTTATTTTCTATCGTAAAAGTCCTGTCAGGCTCATTCAGATGTGTCAAAGTGAGTCGATATAAAGAATCTTCTATGCCTGATGTTTCTATTCCAAAGTAATCAAATGCACTATTGGGAGAATCGTATGTAGAAATGAATACAGAGTTTTCGTCTTCATTGTACTCTAGTAACCTTTCAAACAGGATATCGTCGGGATAGAATATAGGATTGATATAAAGATATGTACTGTACTCCTCAGCCCACTCATCCAAGGATTCTTGAGTACTTCCTTTTATCACTTCTACATAGGGGTCATCAAACAAATATTCAAGTTCATTTAGAAGTATACTTGTTCCAAAAGGATTTTTATGTTGTGACTCGAAGTCTCGTCGCCAGTCTACTTTCTCTTTTTGACAACCGCTCGCTAATAGGGCAACAAAAAAAATGTAAGTTATCTTCCTCATTTCTTGGTTGCTAGCGTTAGGTTAAAGAGATCTTCAAGGACTTCAAACGATTCCTTGTTTATTGGTTTTTTGCCGTACCACACAAATTCAAATGGATATGAAAGCTTTAGGAACTGATCTATGTCTTCATCCTTCTTCATTTCTGCGATATACTCTTGATTCGTTTTATCTTGATGATAGGAGAGTATTCCTCGTTGCTGCAAATGCTCCAAATACAAAAGAAAATATAGTCGAACTGCTAAAGGGAAGTTTTCTTCCTCCTTTGCTTCATCTATTTGTGCTTGTAGACTAGGCTTATCAAGTATCCCCTCTTTTTCTATGTCGGATTCGTTTTCTACTGCATTGACTATAGGCTTTGCTTTACCTCTTTTTTCAAATTTGAAATCTTTGAAGCTTTTGTATAATAAGTAGATTATCAATCCCCCGGCAATAGCTAAAAAGATGTAAAAGATTACCATAGCCGAACCCCCAAATCCTATGGAAATAGCTCTTTTTTTCTTTGGTTTGGGAGTGGGTTTCTTTTCTCTTACCTTTTCAGTGTAATCATACTCATCTCCTTGATATCGTGACTTGAAGGATGTATCAACATTTGCATAATCTGAGGTTCGTACGTCTACAATGAAAGGGTTATCATAAGATTCTGTAGGTTCTTCTATTTCATAAAGATCACCTAAGTCGTCTTGAGCATGAAGTGATACTTGGACAAAAAGCAGTATAAATATGAACCCCTTAATCTTCATATTTCAAGAAAGTTTCGTCAAATGTTTTGCCTCTTTTTCCATAAAGCTTGATAGGATAGTAGAGGTAGTAGTATGAAATAACACCTAAAGTGATAAAGATTATAGCGAGAGCCATCCACTGTGGCATGTCATTGTACAGCTGTGTTACAAAACCTTCTAAGAGTCCTGCAGCTATGGTGAATGGAATAGTGCTTAACATAAGCATAAGCGATTCTTTTCCGGTGACTATAAAAGCATCCTTGCGTGAAAGCGACCCTGGGAATAACCATCCTAGTCCTAGTAGAAAGCCAGCTGCAGCTTCTATGACCATTCCAAAAATCTCCATCGCTCCGTGTATCCAAATGGCTGTCATGGATTCGCCTAAGACATTGGCATTGTGAAACATGGTAAGAAAAGATCCGAGCATGATACTATTCGAAAAAAGGATTTTTAATGTCCCAATCCCCATAGTGAAACCACATATATACATAAGAAACCCTACGCGAATGTTATTAATCGTAATGCCGAGGAAACTACCTATGTCACCCATACTCGTAGCATTGGTATACACAGCGGCAGGGTCGCCATTTCCGATATTTTCCATAGTGCTATCTACATAATGGTCTCCTAGAACAGATCTTACAAAGGTGTCATCATATAGAGAAGATATGACCCCTATACCCATGAGGATAACAAATAGACTAAATGTAAAATAGATGTATTTCCGATGTTTGTATGCCACTCTAGGTACATCCGTTCGCCAAAACTCAAGCACTGACCCATAGGAAGTTCTAGGTTTTACCATCTTCAAATAAGCATTTGAAGTGAGAGAGTTTAAATATACATTGACTTTGCTCTTGGGATAGTATGCCTGAGCAAAAGCTAGGTCGTTATTCAGCTGTGTGAAAAGTTCTGATAATCGAGAAGGACTTACGTGCTTACCTCGGTAAAGATAATTTTCAAACTCCCGCCAATTGTCTTTATTTTGTTTTATAAAAGAAACTTCTCTCACTGAGGTTTTTTTAGTCTATGGCAAATCTAAGCGTAAAAACAAACTTTAATACAAAATTAAATTTAGAGGTTGATACAATCGGAAAGAGGGTGTTGGCGTACTTCATAGACCTCGCAGTCTTAGGGTTATATCTGGTTTTTTTGGTCTATCTTTTGTCTTTTTTTGATTTTGATTTGATTGAGTCTTTTGGAGATGATTCTTCTCGGGTGATATGGGGGTGGCAATCTATTTTGATGCTTCCATTTATGTTTTACACCTTGTTTTCAGAAGTCATTTCGGGAGGTTATACCATAGGGAAGTATCTAGCCAAAATCAAAGTTGTAAAGGTCAATGGATTTCAACCGACGTTTGTTGAGTTTTTCATTCGTTGGATATTTCGTACGGTCGATATCTATGCATTAATAATAATCTCCATAAGTTTTGGAGGTACAGTTTCCAATATCCTTTCGGGATATTCTGTAGGACTGGTAGGGCTGATTACCATGGCACGAAACAAAAGAGGGCAACGAATAGGAGATATTGTCGCAGGCACTGCAGTGGTTAAGACTAAGGTGCAGCATAGTATGAATATTACTATAATGAAAGAGCTTAAGTCTGACTATCAGCCTACTTATCCTCAAGTGATAAAACTTTCAGATAATGATGCACGTATTATCAAAGACACTTATGAGGGGGCAAAGAAGATGAAGGACGAGAAGTTGATACGTAAATTGGTTAATAAACTAGAGGTGGTTATGAAAATCAAATGTGACACCACCAATCGTCAATTTATAGAAACGGTCCTGAAGGACTTCAATTACTATACTCAGGACATGTAAAAAGCCGAATAAGATTTCTCCAATTCGGCTATATTTTTTTGCGTTTAAGAAGTGCTTATTCTGTGCCGATTTGGTCTAATTCTTCCTCAAAATCAGGGTTTTTTGGGTTTGGGCCATATTCATTAGTTCCTTGATCTCCGTCAGTAAAAAGCAATACGAGTAACCATATCCAACCAATTATTGGTAAGAGCATCAATAAAATATACCAGCCGCTTTTTCCAACATCGTGTAATCTTCTTACAAAAACTGCTAATGAAGGAACTAATATGGCTAGTGAAAAAATACTTCCAATAATCCCAGTATCACCGAACCCTGTATTAAAAAGAGCATAATCGAGAGTTGAAAGAATAAGTGAAGCAATAGTAGAGACAAGTTGAAAGCTCCAATACTCTCGTCTTCTAGCTCTGCCGCTAAAATTTGCATAATTTTCTGTTACGACTTCTTTAAAGTACTGGATAATTGATTTTTCTTGCATAATGATTTAATTAATTGTTGTTACGAATTAAGCTAAAAATAATTAATTCGTTATCCACTGCCTATTTGGTCTATTTCATCACCAACGTTTGAATTCTTAGGATCTTGACCAAATCTATTTGGGCCTTTGGTTCCAGATGTGAGAAATAGAATCATTAACCAAAAGTACCCAATAACCGGAATAAAGTAGATCATCAACATGGTGGCATCCTTTCCGATATCATGAAGGCGTCTTGCACCTACAGACAGAGATGGAATAAATAATCCTATCGCAAGGATCATAATGATAATCTCTGTTATCCCATAAGCATCCGAAATAGAAATGGTTAAAAACATCAGTAGAAATGAAATGAGTGTGAAGCTCCAAAACTCCATCCGCCTAGCTCTTCCTGAGAAATTGAAGTAATCCTTGGAGATACAGTCTACAAAGTATCCTAGTACGTTGCGTTTTTCATTCATTCTTGCGTTAATTAAAGCTTTTTACTTAACTAACTAAAAGATGTTTGTCAAATAGCTAGTCATTCAGGAAAAAAGGTAAAAAAACGTTCCGTAATCTACTTTTTCTTAAAGCTATTAATAGCGTTTTTGGTAAAGTCTGAGAGGACCAAAGTGCCACTCATAACTGCTCTATCGGCCAAGAGCGTATCCCAATGTTCTGTCCCTTCCCAAAACACTTTTTTCAATAAACGCATCGCTTCAGGATTACTCTTACATAGTTTTTCAGACAATATACTGATAGCTTGATCCATATCCTCAGCACTGTCAAATATCTCTGTATATAAACCCTTAGTCTGAGCCCAAGCAGCACTCTGCCATTCTGTAGCATCTATGGCTAATTGACTCATAGCACTTAAACCGATTTTCCTTTCTACAGCTGGTCCCACCACAAATGGTCCTATGCCAACCGCAAGTTCGCTTAGTTTGACAGAAGCAAATTTTGTAGCCATCGTATAATCAAATGCTGCAGCTAAACCTACTCCACCACCTACGGCTTTACCTTGTACTCTTCCGATTATAAGCTTTGGGCATTTTCTGCAAGCATTGATCACATTGGCAAATCCTGAGAAGAAAACTTTTCCAGTCTCTAAATCTTCAATAGCGACTAACTCATCAAAACTAGCACCTGCACAGAAAGCACGTTCACCAGCACTTCGAACCACTATAATAGTAGCCTTGTCATTGGTTCCCAGTTCAGTTATGGTATCAGCGAGCTTTCCCAATACTTTTCCAGGAAGTGAGTTGCTAAGCGGATGGTGAAACTCTATCGTTGCAACACCATTTTCAATACTGTATTTTACGTCTCCTTGATCTACTGCGTTCATTGTGAGGCAAATTTACTAATCCTAAGGAATGTATTGATTCCATACTTTGATAATCTGACTTTGCCCTAGTCTGAAGCAAGTTCTAAGATGGTATCGGCTAGTAAACTTACCTCATCTTCTGTATTGAAGATGGCAAATGAAGCTCGAAGGCTGTTTAGATTGTTTTCGTATATACCTCTTATTCTCAATTTTTTGGTCTTTCTAATTGATCTACTTATTTCTAAGTTGTCCTTATTTTTAATCCTAAAAGTGACTATAGAACTTTTACAGGAGTCTTCTGTCGGAGATAAGTACTCTATATTTGGGTTAGAGGATATTTTATTTTTGAATAAACTCGAGAGCTCTTTCCCTCGTTTTTCGATTCGATCTATACCAATAGACTCTATAAACTCAACAGCACTGCCTAACCCTGCTATAATTGGGTAGTTACGTGTACCGTATTCTTCTCTGCTAGCCACATCCAGAAAATCAAGTGTTTTAGATGACAGATCAAATCTACTGTCACTATATGCTCCTGCAAAGTGTGGCGGGTTGTTAAGTAAAAACTTTCTGTTCATAAAGAGAACTCCTG
>JBMYYN010000098.1:0-7128 GCA_049609445.1 Bacteroidia bacterium
TGGAAGATGCCATAGGATCTAAGATAGCGGATTACCTTATCAAACCAGTCAATCCTCGACAAATCCTCAGTACGATTAAGAAGCTTACCGATGGAAAGAGATTGGAAACTGAGAGTGTGACCCAAAGATATCAGCAAGATTTTAGAAATATTGGGATGGCATTTATGGACTACATGGATTGGCCCAAATGGAAAGAGATGTACAAAAAACTTGTTTACTGGGAGACAGAGATGGCTAGCTCTGAAGAGACTGGTATGGAAGACATTCTCAAGACGCAAAAACAAGATGGGAATAGGGAGTTTTCCAAGTACATCAACAAAAATTACATCAATTTCTTGTCAGCGTCTGCAGATAATGAAGAGGCTCCAATGATGTCTCATAACCTGATGAAGAGAGGGATTTTGCCGCATAAAAAGAAAGGTGAGCCATTTTTTCTTCTCTTATTGGATAACCTCAGGTTTGATCAGTGGAAAGTTATTCAAAAAGAAATAAGCAAGTACTACAGAACTACATCGGAGGATATGTATATGAGTATACTTCCTACGACTACACAGTACGCACGTAACGCCATTTTTAGTGGGCTGATGCCAATGGATATCGAAAAGAGATTTGGTGATAAATGGAGCAATGATGAAGATGAAGGGGGTAAGAACCTATTTGAGTCGTTTTTCTTAAATGATCTTTTCAAACGTTTAAGAGTAGGTTACGAGTCTAGATACATCAAAGTGACCAATCTGAACAATGCGAAGCAGATGGTAGAAAAATTACCAAACCTCGTTAATGAAGAGTTCGTGACTATCGTATATAACTTCATTGATACACTCTCACATGCTCGTACAGATTCCAAAATAGTTAGAGAGCTTGCAGAAGATGAAGCAGCATACAGAGCACTTACTTTGAGTTGGTTTGAGCATTCTCCATTGCTGGAAGCGATAAAGTATCTTGCAGAGAAAAAGATAAAAATAGTCATCACCACAGATCACGGGTCGGTGCGTGTAGATCATCCTGTGAAGATGCAAGGAGATAAAGATGTGACTACAAATCTGCGTTATAAAACCGGTAGACGGATGACTTTCGAGTCCAAGGAGGTCTTTGAAGTGAAAAATCCTCACGATGCTTTCTTGCCGAAACAACATATGAGCAGTAGCTTTATTTTTAGTAGAGAGAATGATTTTTTTGTGTATCCAAATAATCTGAATCACTATGCAAAGTACTACCGAGATACCTTCCAACATGGAGGTATATCTATGGAGGAAATGATGATACCACTGATAACTTTAGAGCCGAAGTGAAATGGTGTTTGAGGTTTGTGAGATAGGGCCTGAGAGTGAAAAACTACTGGGTTTTCTGGAAGAAAAAATAAGTGAAGGTCGAAACATAGTATTGCTTAGAGGAAATCTTGGGGCAGGTAAGACCACACTGGTAAAGCAATTTGTACAATTCACTGGAGGAAATGCTGATCAAGTTGATAGTCCAACTTTTTCATTAATAAATTCTTATAAGTACGATGGGAGAGAAGTACACCATTTTGACCTATACAGGCTCAACAGTGCTGAAGAGATAGAAGATATAGGTTTTATGGAGTACATTGACTCAGGAAGCCTATGCTTTATCGAATGGCCAGAAAAGATTGCAGATTTCTTGCCGGAGAATTTGGTTATTAAGATTGACATAGACGTATCTTTGAGTGAATGCAGAAAATATTCTTTTTCGTAGCAGCATTATTAAGTGCTTCTTTGGTCAATGCTCAGTCTTACAATAAGTATATTGCTGATATATCTAGCCAAGTAGATTCCGTACTTTATAAGGTTTATGACTATGAACGTATTGGAGTAAAGAATAGTGGTAGTGTAGGATTTGATAGTGCTACTAAATGGCTTATAAAAAAATACGAGGATTTAGGGTACAGTGCTGAAATAGATACGTTTAGATTTGGTGGAACTCAGAGTTACAATGTAATTGTCGAGCTTCCAACTAATGTTTCCGATGAGTGGATAGTAGTCGGTGCTCATTTTGATTCTAAGTCTGGTAGTATGGGAGCCAATGACAATGGAACCGGCGTCATAGCTACGTTAGAAATTGCTGAACTCCTAAAAGACGTCGATTTGCAAAGAAACCTTCGCATCATCAATTTTGGTGCGGAAGAAGATGGACTTATAGGAAGTGCTCACTATGTTAGAGATGTTTTAGACGTAGCGGACAATGTTCGGTTGATGTTTAATCTCGATCAGCTTGGAGGTTCATTGGGTCAGGACAATTCCAAAATAGTATGTGAGCGAGATGAAGGGTCTAATCCTTCTGAAAACAATGAAGCATCGTATAGATTTACGGATACTTTAGCGAGTATGATTTCATTGTATACCAATCTCACACCTGTGATTTCTTACGCTTATAGTTCAGACTATGAGCCATTTGAAGATGCTGGATATGTGATTACAGGCTTGTACCAAGAGAGCACAGATCCAAATAATCATACGCCTCGAGACTTGAGCGTGAATATGGATTTTGAAGCGACTACTGAGGTCATTAAAGGTGCGGTAGCAGCTACAATGTATTTCGCTGGTATACCTGATAATGTGAGTGTATCTCAGGTGTATAGCCAAACTTTTAGAATCTATCCTAATCCGACGTACGGTCAATTTAAGGTAACTGAAAGGTCTCCTGGTCATTCAACATTGTCAATTTTCAATTCTGTGGGGCAGGAAGTGTATACTGCTGACTATCTCACAAACCAACCCATAGATATATCTCATTTGCCTGTCGGCTCATATTCTGTCAGTATTTTGAATCACGATAATTCTCATAAAACTTTCGCAAAACTTATTATTGCACGCTAATTAGCGAAGTAGATGAAGTATACATGTTGGGGAGCTGCCAAACAAGTCACAGGTAGCATGCATTTGTTGGAACTCGAGGATGACTATAATATACTTATAGACTGCGGTATAGACTATGAAGATAGGTCCAACAAAGAGATCAATGCCAACTTCTCATTTGACCCCAAGTCCATCAATGTACTCATACTTACACATGCTCACATAGACCACAGCGGAAACATCCCAAACTTGGTGAAACAAGGTTTTCGAGGTGAAATCATCTGTACAGAACCGACTGCATACCTTCTCGAAAAGCTATGGATAGACTCTGTCAATATCCAAAATAACGCTAAAAACCGAAAGAAGAGCGTAAAACTCTATGGTTTCAAAGAAGTAAAAGATGCTTCCGAACAAGTGCTTACGGTTCGTTTCTATGAGCGTTTTGAATTGAATGATAAAGTTTCGTTCACAATGCATGAAGCAGGCCATATCATAGGAGCTGCTAGCGTGTTGTTTGAAATCAAAGAAGGTAAGAGTATCAAAAGAATAGGTTTCACGGGTGACCTAGGAAACCCAGGAAGTAAACTCATCGTAGATCCACGACCAATGAAAGATTTGGATGTACTGGTCACGGAAACCACATATGGCAATAGAAAGCACCGTGAGCAGCGTAGTGCCGAAGAAGTGCTGATAGAGCATGTCACAAATACTTGCATCAATCAAGAAGGAAGATTGATCATTCCAGCATTTAGTGTAGGCCGTACGCAAGCGATTCTTTTTACACTGAAAAAACTCTTCACAGAAGGGAAGCTTCCACCTATCCGAGTGTTTGCAGATAGTCCATTGGCACTTGCCAGTTCTCAGATACACAATAAATTTTCGTATTTCCTAAATCAGGAAGCTCAAGAGTATAAAAAGGAAGACGGAAGTTTATTTGATTTCAAGAGCCTTTATTTAGTTGAAGATGATTCGGATGTAGAGGACATGGAGCTATACAGAGATTCTTGTATCATTGTTTCTTCAGCCGGTATGTTAGAAGGAGGACGAATACAGCACCATATCAGTGATCACATTCAAAATCCATTGTGTTCCGTTCTCATTGCAGGTTTTTGTTCGCCAGGAACCTTAGGAGCTAAGCTACTCGAAGGGCACAGTACGATCCGTATCAAAGGAAAAGATAAGTATGTATTCGCTAAGGTGCATCAGACGGATGTATTCAGTGCTCATCCGGATACAGACGGATTGCAGGATTACTTTGAGGCAACTGATAGTCCATCACTCTCCAAGATATTCTTCGTACACGGAGAAGAACAGTCTATGTATGACTTGAAAGAAGAATTAGCTTCAGGTCTTCAAGGCAAGGTAGAGATTCCTGCTAGGGGAGATGTGTATAACCTATAGTGGATCTAAACTTTACCTCACTTGGGAACGGTAAAGCTAAATTCAGTTCCCTTGTTTATTACGGAACTGACAGAAATGGTTCCTTTGTTTAGTTCCACAATTCGTTTGACAATGCTTAAACCTATCCCGGTATTCTCATATTCATCTTTTTTACCGAGAGTTTGAAATATCTGAAATATTTTTTCTAACGAGTCTTCTTCTATACCCGGACCATTATCTTTTATTTTAAATTTATAATGTGTGTCAGTTTCACTAAAATCTACTAATATTTCTCCCTCTGGTTTATCTAAAAATTTAATTGCATTACTCAATAAGTTTTGAAATACTTGATGAAGTCTGACTTTGTCATATTGAACCGTAGGAAGATTCTCAGAAATGATAATCTTACAGTTTTTTGGAGGATCTAAGAGATCCACTATTTCTGCAAGCAATTCATTTAAATCTATCGTGTCTTTCTCAGACTTTTGTCGACTCACCTTGGAGTATTTGAGAACACCGTCTATAAGACTATGCATACGCATTGTTCTAGTCTTTAGCAGATTTAGCAAGTCTTTTCCTTCTTCATCCAATGTTTCTTCATAGTCTTGAACTAGCCAATCCGTTAATGAACTTATTGACCTTAGAGGAGCCTTTAGATCGTGAGAAACGATATACGCAAAATCTTTTAATTCTTTATTAACGGATTCCAATTCGCTAAGTAGCATCTCCTTTTGTGCTTCTATTTCCTTACGACTAGAGATATCTCTAATAAATGCACTGAAAAAGGTTCCGTTTTCTTGTTTAACGGGAGTTATAGCAAGCTCGATTGGGAACTCACGTTCCATATTGTCTATTGCGGTAATTTCGATCCGCTTGTTTAACACAGGCCCTTCTCCGGAGGCGAAATAGTGTTTCATACCTCTAGCATGTGCTTCTCTATACTGATGTGGAATGATAAAATCAGAGAGTTTTTTATTGAGAACAGTCTCGCGTTCAAAACCAAAAATGGTAACGGCATTTTGATTCCATTCAGTAATATTTCCTTCAGAATTCATAGTAACCACTGCGTCTAGAGCAGTATCCACGATTAATTTGAGTTTTGTTTCACTCAGTTCCCTCTGTTTTTCGAGTCTCTTCCTCTCTGATATATCTCTTATAAATGCACTAAAAAATGTTTTACCATCTTGAGTTACTGGCGTAATTGCCAGTTCAATTGGAAATTCTTCTTCTTTTTTATTAATCGCAGAAATTTCAATTCGGACATTAAGCACCGGGCCTTCTCCCGATTCAAAATATTTACGCATACCATTGGCATGGGCCTCTCGATACTGTTTTGGTATAATGTACTCTGACAATTGTTGCCCAAGTACTTCATCATAAGTGTACCCAAAAATTCGTTCGGCGTTTTGATTCCACTCTGTGATAAGACCTTCTGTGTCCATAGTAACTACAGCGTCTAAGGCCGTATCAATAATTAGTTTTAATTTCTTCTCACTGGCAATACGTTCCTTTTCGAGTTCTTTTTTTACGGTGATATCTCTTACCACATCTCTACTACCTAAGTATTGTCCATTTTCTACTATTGCAGAAGAGGAGACTTCCACCGTCTTCGTTGTGCCTGTTGGAGTTATTATTTTTGATTCAAAAGTAGAAAGAGCACCATTCGTAATGACAATATCTCTATTTTTATCTACATCATTTTTGTTGTCTGGATGCACTAAGTCTTTTAAACGAACTTTTCCAATTTGTTTTATGTCTAGTTCAAAGAGTTCTATAGCTGAAGGGTTTGCTTCAAGTATTATTCCTTTGTCACTGATTATTAAAAGTCCATCATAGATATTGTCTAATACATCTTTTAATTCTTTACGAGCAGTTTCTATGGCTTTTTTGGAAGTAATAGATTCGGTGATATCGACCATACTTGCTATAGTTCCGATAATTTTACCTGTGTAATCTTTAAATGCAGAAGCTCTTATTTTTACCCAATATGTTGATCCGTTTTTTTTAAGTTGCTCAACTTCATAGGTTTCACTGATATCTTGAAGCCTCTTCTTATTGATTTTTTCTTCAATAAAATTTTCAAAACCTACAGGTCTAAATAATTGATGTGCAATACTTTCATACAATTCCTCTCTAGAAAAACCTGTAATGTCTTCCATTGCTCTATTGACATATGTTATCCGATCGTCTAAGTCAGTAACTATTATGCCTTCCGTCAAGCTATTTGCTCCGAATCTGAACATTGCTTCACGTTCAAATCTTCTGTGATCTGTTTCATTAATCGTAATTATTTTATTTAGCAATGATTGATGATTCAAAGAAGACTGAATCCCGTTTATGAAATTAAGGAATATGGAGGTCAGTCTCTCAGAAATGTAAGGATAAAAGCCAGCCGATTCAGAAGTTTCTTGAAAAAAGACTATTGTCGATTTAGTTTTAAAGGCCCAGATGTTTCCGTCGTTAACTTGTATGAACTCATGAGGAGTCAAAAATAGGTTCTGGTACTGCGAAGTGTAAATCTCAGAGTCGAAAGTCAGTTCTGAGGTAGGGAATTTCAGGACTAAATCTTTGTTTTCACCATTAAGAACGTAGATAGCAAGATTTTCTGTGTTCGTAAGTCTTGAAAATAGATTAAAGAATTCATTGGCGTTCTCTTTCAAATCTAAGGACTTTCCCATGGATAACGACAATTCTAAAAGATCGTTGGTCGATAACTCTTCTCTACGCATGTGTCGGCCAATGTCGTAAAAACAAGGAACTTCCACAACAAAATATTGCCAAACTGCGAGTAAAGGAGTTATATGAGTTAAATTATCTAAACAGTACCAATCTACTTTTTCGTAAAAGGATTAAATTGCATAGCACATATTCTGTTTTGATGCTAGAAAAAATTATAATCCTCATTTTTTCAGTCCCTTGCTTCGGATTTGTG
>JBMYYN010000099.1:0-7117 GCA_049609445.1 Bacteroidia bacterium
TATCGGGGAACTATTATCTCACGGCATTTACGCAGGTGCATTGACCTTGCTTATTCTCTTTTGGGTAGCTAGTCCGTTGTGGAAGAGGTTATTCTCTAAGAAGTGAAACTGGATTAGTAGTCTTTGTTTTAGTTCTCGATACATTAGCTTGCAGCTAACACTCGAACTGACAACCGACTATGCCTACATCACCCTTCGACTACCGATCAGGATGACTAAACAAATTCAGATCGAGTAATAATTGAGCCTAAATACGACTCTGATACGTAAACAGTTCATAATAACGCCCTTTTAAGTCTAGAAGTTCTTGGTGCTTGCCTCGCTCTAGAATATTCCCCTCTTCTATCACCAATATCTGATCTGCTTGTTGAATAGTACTTAGTCTATGAGCTATCACAAATGTGGTTCTATCCTTCATCAATATATTCAAACTTTTTTGAATAAAACTTTCACTCTCTGTGTCCAAATTGGACGTAGCCTCATCTAACAAAATGATTTTAGGAGCTGCCAATAGTGCTCGTGCTATACTGATACGTTGACGCTGACCTCCTGATAATTTTACTCCACGCTCTCCTATGACCGTCTCTAGTCCATCTTCAAATCTGTCCGTAAACTCATCAACATATGCTCCTTTGACTGCTGCCTGCACTTCTTCTTCTGTAGCACCAGGTCTTGGGAACAATATATTCTCCCGAATAGTACCTTCATACAAGAAATCATCTTGAAGGACCACACCAAGATTTTTACGATAACTATTTAGATTGACCTTAGCCAAATCTTGACCATCTATGGTCACTGTACCACTTTCTGGATTCAAGAAAGTAGCTGCTAGACCTGCTATAGTAGACTTACCACTACCACTAGATCCTACGAGTGCTGTAACACTTCCCGCTTTTGCCTCAAAAGATATATTGTGCAGCACCTCCTTACTTTCCTCATAACTGAAACTTACATTATCAAATACGATATCTCCTTTGACTTCATCCAATATTATTGTACGTTTCTCAGGATCATCTTCTTCCACCATATTCATCAGTTCTTGTGTTCTATCTAGTCCCGCTAAAGCCTCCGTAAGTTGGCTACCGATATTACTCATTTGAATAATCGGAGCCACCATAAAGCCTAAGAACATTATAAATGAAATCAATTCCCCAGGAAGCATATCACCACCCATCACAAAATATCCTCCCATTCCCATAATACCTACCGTGGCCATCCCGAGCAAGAAGGTACTTGAACTGGTCATCAATGCAGAAGCGGTCAGGCTTCTTTTTACATTTTGATAAAGCCTATCTACTCCCGCTTCGAATGTCTTATTCTCTTGTTCCTCTGCGTTGAATCCTTTGATGACTCTTACACCATTCAATGTTTCTGTCAGCCTTCCAGTTACTTCCGCATTAATCTTTCCTCTCTCGCGAAATATTGGCCGGATATATCCGAATGCTTTCAATGCTATGAATCCAAAAAGACCAACCGGTAAGAAGACAAATAATGTCATCATTGCATTGATTTTGATCAAGAATACAAAAGCGACAATAGCTGTAACTGTGCCTCCTATCAACTGCACCAATCCCGTGCCTACAAGGTTTCGTACGCCTTCTACATCACTCATTACTCTACTAACGAGAGCTCCACTTTTATTATCATCAAAAAATGCAATCGGCAGCTTTAGTAATTTCTGCTGCACTTGTGCTCTGAGTTCTGCTATCAAGTGTTGTGCTTCTACACTCAATAGCCTGGTGAGAACAAACGAAGTCACTGCTTGAATCAATATGGCTAAAGCTACGAAAATGATTAGGTTCCAAAGTCCCTGTTGGTCACCGTTGGGAATGACTACATCAAACAGATTTTTTGACTCATAAGGCAACACCAAACCTGACAGACTTCTTATGACAATAAGGACCAATCCCAAACTTAGAAGTTTTCGACGCGGCCATACATACTCGGAGAATGCCCATCTGATAGAAACTTTCTTCTTGCTCATACACTACCAATTGCTAAAAATGAGCCAAAAGAAAAAGGTGACGTATAGGCAGAAGAAGATATAATCCTCTCATCATGCAAATGAGCTCTACAGACAAAGAGTCCCTTGACTACCGTCGGTCTACATTTCTACGGCTAAGAATTTAGATGTATGTCCTACACCTGACTTCACCACCTCTTCAGGTGTCCCTGTAATCATCACTTGTCCTCCGCCGTTTCCTCCTTCAGGACCTATATCTATAATATGATCAGCTACTTTCACGACGTCTAAGTTGTGCTCTATCACAAGCACGGTATTCCCTAGATCTACCAAATTCTGTAGGACTTCTAACAGTACTTTTATATCCTCAAAATGTAGTCCCGTTGTCGGTTCATCTAGGATATAGAAAGTCTGTCCTGTCCCTATCTTGCCTAGCTCACTAGCAAGTTTGACACGTTGAGCTTCACCACCTGAGATAGTGGTACTACTTTGCCCTAGAGTGATATAACCTAGACCTACATCATTCAATGCTTTGATTTTACGGTAGATACTTGGGATAGGCTCAAAGAAGCTAACCGCCTCTTCTACTGTCATATTCAGTACATCGCTGATACTTTTATTCTTGTAGCGGATTTCTAGGGTCTCTCTATTGTATCGCTTTCCTTGACACGTTTCACATTCGACCAGTACATCTGATAGGAAATTCATTTCTATGACTTTTTGCCCTCCACCTCTGCAGGTCTCACATCTACCTCCTTTTACATTGAAACTAAATCTTCCCGGCTTATAACCACGTATCTTACTTTCTCCTATCTCTGCATATAAGTTTCTGATATCCGAAAAGAATCCAACATAAGTAGCCGGATTACTCCTAGGTGTTCGCCCTATCGGAGATTGATCTATCGTGATAACCTTGTCTATATGTTCTAGTCCTTTGACACCTTTAAAAGGCAACGGTTTCTTTTTAGAATTGTACACATACTCTGATAGCACAGGATGTAACGTTTCGTTGATCAAACTACTCTTTCCACTTCCACTTACTCCTGTCACCGCTATGAATTTACCCAATGGGAAATCTACGGTCACATTTTTCAGATTATGCCCAGAACAACCTTTGAGAGTCAGCTTCTTACCAGATCCTTTTCTACGCTTCGCAGGTACTTCTATTTTACGTTGTCCTCCTAGATAATCAGAAGTAACGGTCCCGTTATCCTTTATATCCGTCCAAGGTCCGTGAGCTACGATGTCTCCTCCGTTTTTCCCAGCACGAGGACCGATATCTACCACATAATCACTCTCTACGATCATATCTCTATCATGTTCTACCACGATCACAGAGTTACCTATATCTCGAAGTTCTTTGAGTGAATTTATAAGACGATGATTATCTCGTTGGTGCAGTCCAATACTTGGCTCATCTAAGATATACAGCACTTCCTCTAGCTGAGAGCCTATCTGCGTAGCTAGTCTGATACGCTGAGCTTCTCCCCCACTGAGTGTTTTGGCAGAATTGTTTAATGCTAAGTATGACAAACCTACATCTACCAAAAACTTAACACGTTCTCTGATTTCCTTGAGAACTTCCTTACCAATGACCAATTGTCGGTCACTCATATCATCTTCTACCGTCTTAAGCCATTCATCTAGTTCGCCTATGCTCTTATTGCTCAGTGAAGCGATATTTACTTCTCCTATTCTGTATGAGAGTGCTTCTTTATTTAATCTACCTCCATCACAACTAGGACAAGGAATCACAGTCATAAACTCATCCGCCCATCTACTTAACGTTCCAAAGGATTTTTCGTGATAGGCCTCCATAAGTGAAGGGATTATTCCTTTCCACTTGGTTTCATATGTCTGACTACCTCCTGAGCTCCCTTTGTACTGAACCTCAAATTTTTCATCCGTACCATTTAGTATTACGTCTAGCACTGATTTGTCAATATCACCAATAGGTTTAGACATGCTAAACTTGAGCTTTTTGCTCATCGCACGTAGCTGTGTGAACGTCCAATTGTCTTTGATATCCCCTAATGGTGCTAATCCTCCTTTATTTATACTCAATTTAGGATTAGGTATCAAATCCTCCTGTAAGATATCTGATGAAGTCCCTAGTCCATCGCAAGATGGGCAAGCTCCATAAGGTGAGTTAAAAGAAAATAGGTTAGGTTGAGGTTCATTGTAAGACAACCCGGTCTCCACGTCCATAAGATGCTTACTGAAGTGTGTCAGCTCTTTGGTATCAGGATTTAAAATGGTGACTACACCTTTGCCTAACTTCAGAGCAGCTCGCACAGAATCAACTACACGAAGGCTACCTGCATCTTCTGGTGAGATTCGGTCTACGATAAGATCGATATCATGTATCTTATACCTATCCAGCTGCATTCCTGGCTCTAGGTCCATCATCTCACCGTCCACCCACACTTTAGTAAAACCACGTTTTCTGTACTGATCAAAAACCTCTCTGTAATGTCCTTTTCTTCCTTTGATTAGAGGAGCCAAAATGATCATTCGCTGCAAGGTAAATTGACTATTAATCGTATCAATGATCTCCTGCTCGGTGTAGCTTTTCATTTTGTTACCACTCAGATAGGAGTACGCCACCCCTGCACGGGCAAACAACAGCCTGAGAAAGTCATAAACTTCTGTAATCGTACCTACTGTACTTCGTGGGTTTTTGCTAACCGTTTTTTGTTCTATAGCTATGACAGGACTAAGACCTTCGATCTTATCTACATCAGGACGTTTCATATCCCCAACAAACTGCCTGGCATAGGCAGAAAATGTATCCATGTACCTTCTCTGACCCTCTGCAAAAATGGTATCAAAAGCAAGACTAGACTTCCCACTGCCACTCAAACCTGTGAATACTACAAGCTTATGACGAGGGATTGTTAAATCTATGTTTTTAAGATTGTGCTCTCTCGCACCTATTATCTTGATGTGGTCTTGTTCGCTGATTTCTGACACTTTTTTAAGGAAGTTTGCGAAGTTAGTTCATATATCTATACAAGCTAACCCAAAAGCTATCCAAAAGTTCTTTTTTTTATGAAAATGATTTGAAGCTTTGAAAATCTCCAGATAGTCGAAGATTTTACAGCAGAAAAATGACGCTAAGCAATGAGAATAGCAAAATCAAAGCACATACTGCAAAGAGTGTATTAATCCAAATTATATTAAGTTGCTTTTGCATTATATCCTTATGACGCAGGAATTAAAAAAAGTAACGGAGTACTCTTTACATCCTGACATTATTTTTAGAAAAAATTACAATCTCCACGAATCCCAATTATATAGTAGGTTTGTGAATCCATTGAAATAGCCTTGAAAAATAAATACTCAGACTTAATAGATCAGACTTTTAGTTTTCCTACGGAAGAGTTTACCACAAGTGAGTCGGGTGAACTGAAACATCGTGAAATTTCGATGATGGACTTAGTAGCCAAGTACGGCAGTCCTTTGAGGTTTAGTTATCTGCCGAGAATTTCAGAAAACATTCAGAATGCTAAAAAGTGGTTTCATAACGCTTTTGAGAAAAACAACTATACTGGCAAATATCACTATTGCTATTGCACGAAAAGTTCGCATCACAAGTACATTTTAGAAGAAGTTTTAGCCAACGATGTGCATCTTGAGACTTCTTCAGCTTTTGATATCGATATCATCAAGAAACTCTATGATGAAGGTCGAATAACAAAGCAACACTATATCATATGCAATGGATTCAAAACAGAGGGATATGTGTCACGAATAATAGACCTACTTGAAGCAAATTTTGAGAACCTTCATATTGTCTTGGATAATACCGAAGAGATAGACCTCTTCACGTCTAGAACAGAAAAGACTCTTAAGGTAGGAATACGAATAGCGTCGGAAGAAGAGCCTAAATTTGAGTTTTGGACCAGTAGATTAGGAATTGGATACAAATTCATCGTTCCCTTCTACAAGGAAAAGCTAAAAGATTTACCGAATGTAAAACTCACCATGCTTCACTTTTTCATCAACACTGGAATACGTGATACTGCATACTACTGGAATGAGTTAAACAAATGCTTAAATGTTTATACTGAATTGTCAGGAACTGCTTCTCATCTGGAGCACTTGAATATAGGCGGAGGATTTCCAATCAAACGAAGTTTAAATTTCAAATTTGATTATCAATATATGGTGAATGAAATCGTACAGCAAATCAAGAATAGATGTAATGAGAATAAAGTAACTCTACCCAATATATTTACAGAGTTTGGTAGCTTTACGGTAGGAGAAAGCGGAGGAGCTATCTATAAAGTTATCGGTCAGAAACAACAAAACGATAGAGAACGATGGAACATGATAGACAGCTCGTTTATGACCACTTTACCTGACGCATGGGCTATCAATGAAAGGTTTATTCTCCTACCGCTGAACAAATGGCATGATGAGTATGAGCGTGTACTCCTCGGTGGCCTCACCTGCGATAGTGACGACTACTACAACAGTGAGCAACATGTCAACGCGATATATCTCCCAAAATTCGACAAAGGATCGCCACTTTATCTCGGTTTTTTCAATACGGGAGCATATCAAGAAAGTCTGAGTGGGCAAGGAGGCATCAAACACTGCCTTATCCCAGAACCTAAAAAAGTAATCCTCTACAAAGACGAGGACGGTAAGCTTCAAGACAAACTTATAGAGGATGAGCAAAGCAGCGTGAGTATGATGAAAGTATTGGGCTATTAGATATGGCTAACATGAATTATATTGAACGCCAATAAACCGTGAGACACCTATTTACTTCTATCATCTGTCTACTCTTGCTTGCAGTAAAGGCTCAGAACCTAGCAGGCAAAAGCACTTATGATAATATCTCAGCAAAAGACCGAACCCAATTCATAGTTCCAATAAAACAGGAAGAATATGAACTCGCAGCAACACCTTATATACCTTCGTATAGAAACCGAAAAATAACGGACTCATCCTACTGCAATGCTATCTCTATAGATGCATTTGACCCAACTAACCTGAAACCTGGTGAGGGAATAGCTCTATTCCGAAATAAACATCAGGAACCCATGTACGTAAAAAACGCACAGTGGTTTCTATACAATTCAGATAATCTATTTAATCAGCTTTTCAGTGAAGGTGATGCTGAACTTTTGCAATCATTATATG
>JBMYYN010000100.1:0-7093 GCA_049609445.1 Bacteroidia bacterium
AGTTCTTGGAAACTAGTATACACAAAGTTTTTGTACGGATTCTTATCCGTCCCTATATCAAAACCATCATTAATAAGGTGCTGAGTGGTAACTTCCATCTCTCGCATATCTACTCTCCCACATAGGTATAGATACTTATTAAGCAGGTCCCCGTGACGATTTTCTTCTGCTGTCCATGCTCTTACCCATTGGCTCCATCCATTAGGACCTCCATTATTGTATTGTTGATTTACGCCCTCTACATCCATCAGCCAACTTTCATACGTGGGTAAAGCCTCCTCAGTAATAGTGTCACCTATTAGAACTGTCAGTAGATCGTAATCCATTTCTTTAGAAAGCTCTTGTATTTCTTTTACCTCATCAATGAACTCTGGATTTCTGGAGTCAGGCAGTAAATCTGCAGGTTGCCAAATAGTTTCTATCGGTTTTAAATATTTTTCAAGTAAGTCATCCATTGATTTTCCAATGGTAGACATAACTTCTAAACGTAAATCGTGTAAGCTCATTTGTAGAACGAAGATACTTTATTTAGCCATAGTTGTATGTAAAAGAGTCTAAGTTAGAATGAATTGGAATACTAAGATGTACCTTTGTAGGGTTCCATGAAATTTGAAGAGTATAGACTGTCCAAAGAGGTAAAGAGAAATCTGGAAGAGATGGGTTTTAGAAGGCCCACAGATATTCAGTATAAATGTCTCCCTCATATACAGAGAGGAGAGGACCTTTTGGCTATAGCTCAAACAGGAACCGGAAAAACTGCTGCATTTGCGATTCCGGTTATAGACAAGATTCAGCAGATCAAATACAGGGCATTTGAAAAAGGTAGTGTTGTAAGAGCGATAGTGATGGCTCCTACTAGAGAACTTGCACAGCAAATTACTAAGGTTTTTAACCAAATAGGGAAAAACACTAAGGTTAAAGCCTTATGTGTATACGGTGGTGTAGAACAAGATCATCAAATCAATAAATTAATTGAGGGGATGGACATTATAGTGAGTACACCGGGAAGAATGTTTGACCTCGTGAGTCAAGGATACCTAAAGCTTAATAAGGTGGAAATACTGATTTTGGACGAGGCTGACCACATGCTGGATTTAGGTTTTGCAAAAGATATAGATGATTTGGTCCGGAAACTGAAAGGACGAAGACAAACGTTGTTTTTCTCTGCTACTATCAATAAGAAAGTAAAACAGCAAGCCTATAAAATGGTGAGTAGCAAAGCTATTCGTATACAAATCTCTCCCAAAGATCCCGTAAGCAAAAATGTGAATCACCAGATGGTATTTGTTGAGATGGATGATAAACGTTTTTTCTTGCAACGACTTATTCAAGAAAATGAAAACATGAAATTTCTTGTATTTGTTCGTACGAAAGTGAGGGCTGAAAGGGTAAAGAAAGCAATGGAGCGTGTTATGATAGATTCTCTCACAATCCATGGCGATAAGGAACAAGGCGATAGAGAAACTGCTTTGTTAGCCTTTAAAACGGGTGCCTGTAAAATACTCATAGCAACCGATGTGACGGCTAGAGGGATAGATATAGAAGGAGTAGATTACGTCGTAAATTATGACCTACCTGATGTTCCAGAAAACTATGTACACAGGGTCGGGCGAACGGGTAGAGGTAAGGCTAAAGGTAAGGCTATCTCATTTTGTGCTAAGGAGGAAAAGGAATATTTAGAGGCAATAGAGGAGTATACCACAGTTCCTATAACTAGAGCTACAGTCACTCGTGGTGAGTACTCCGAAACGGTGGAATTAGCCGATGATGGCTCTAATAACTGGAAGGCATTGATGGAATTGAGCCCTAAGAAGCCTAAGAAATCACGAAAGAAATAATCTTATTTAGGAAGTCGTTTATTCATAACTTTAAAGAAAAGCGGCGGAATCAGACTTAAAAGAAGCATTCCAGAATCCCCTGTCGGTAATTGCGGGCTTTCATCCTTACTTTCCAGGTTTGGGTATGGTATTAGACTGTTTTCGTGGTGGTGTGAGTGTCTGGTCAATTCAAATAATAAGTACCTCCCGAGTGGATGATCAGAATTCCAGGAATGTTTGTACTGTACTCTTTCATAAGCAGAATCACTAATTTTAGAACGGACAAGACCATAATGTTCTACATAGTTGATAGATTCTAAAAGTAGTATTCCCACAAGACATGATGCCAAATAAGCCATAAGTCCAACCAAACCAAATAATAGAAACACCAATACAATCAGTACAATTTGGAAGAAGGTATAACGTACCATGTCGTTTCTCCAGCTAAACCATCTTAGTTGTTTCCTCTTCAGAGCGTTGTTTTCTAAAAGCCAAGCAGATTTGTACCCATCACGTATAGAGCGTACCCAAAACACATAGATATTCTCGTCTTTACGAGCTGTAGCAGGATCATCAGGAGTAGCTACTTTTTTGTGATGGCCTCTGTTGTGCTCTATGAAGAAGTGAGTATACTGACTCGTACATAGAAGAAACTGAGCAAGCACTTGAAATATTTTTTCTTTTCGATGTCCTAGTTCATGTGCCATGTTAATTCCGAAGACTCCCATGAGTATTCCCATGGTGAGTATCTTTCCTAGAAGGGTAGGTAGGGTATCGGTTTCATTTATGGTAGTAAGGTAATGAACCAAAAGATAAGAATAAGCTATTGTCAATAGAATGAGAATTACATTATAAGCGGAGATATTCTCTGATGAGTTAAAGGTCTTGTTCGGAGATGTAATAAGTTCTACTAGTGGGACCAAGAAAAAAGCAAATATAACGATGGAGTAGGACCATATCCCTTCAGACGTGAAGCCAAAATAAGCCAACACAATAAATATGAATGCTCCGTAATATCTAAGTGGACCAAGTGATATCATATAACAAGTATAGAGTTTTAGAAATAAAAAAAGGTCGCTGCAGATATACTGTAACGACCTTTTTTATGTATTAGGTATAGAACTTCTTATGGTCCTACATCGTGATTTGCTGATTCTAATATGTAAGGGTGATTTACAGGATACAGATTTGCTTTACTCAATGAGTGAAGAACTGTATATATAAATATACCTGCAAAAGTCATAATGGAACCTATCTCTAGCATACCGATAGTTGCTTTATCTCCAACAGTACCTGGCATAACTAAAAGGTACATATCAACCCAGTGTCCTACTAGTAATAATGCAGCAGCTACAAGAAGAACAAATGGTGCTCTCTTAGCATTACGCATCATCAAAACAAAGAACGGAGCTAAGAAGCTCATCAGTAAGTTCAAGAAGAATAAAGGTCTGAACTGACCAGTTAGTCTCGCTTCAAAGTAAACTGTTTCTTCAGGAAGATTAGTGTACCAAATAAGTAACCACTGACTTAAGAATATGTAAGTCCAGAAGATACAAAACGCAAACATAAATTTACCTAAATCGTGAACTACCTCGTCAGAAACCATTTCCATATAACCTTTAGATTTAAGGTATTGAAGTATAAGCATCATTACAGATAATGCAGTCACAAATGATATTGCAAAATTGTAAACAGAGAACATAGTAGAGTACCAGTGAGCATCAAGACTCATTATTATCAACCAAGATAAAGCAGAGAACGAGAATGCAAAGAAGAATAAAAATCCAGCAGACCATCTAGTAGAATTTCTAAATAGATCAAGTCCTGGAGTAGAATCTTCTGCAGTACTGTTCTTTCTAAGTTTAAATCGTATGCCGTACCAAACAATTAGTATAAATGGCACAACAGCGAAAATAGAAGTGTTATTAAGCAACCAATGCTTACTGTCAAGTATGGCATCTGTAGGTTGAGCTCCTCCATCGAAATATTGTACCCAGTGATACAGATGATCTTTACCTAGTAGTATCACTACAAAAAGTAAAATAGATCCTATTCCAAGGTAAGCACTTTGTGCTTCCATGATTCTTTTAAGCATTACAGCCCAACCAGCATTTGCAACATAGTTTACTGCAATAAAGAATATTGCTCCTACAGCAAAAAGCCAGAAGTAGTAGCTATTTAGAAGCATATTTGCCCATAGTCTTGTTTCCCACGTAGGTCCGTGATGACCGTGTACTTCCTCACCGTGTGCGTCTTCACCGTGTGCATCCGCAAGTGTAGAGTGGTGATCTCCATGTGCTTCTTCAGCGTGCTCTGCGGCATCATGAGTTTCTTCGACATGCTCTGATGGAGCATCGTCCCAATGCTTTTGTGCATCCATAGCTCCTACACCAGTAAGTATAGCTCCTACAACAAAAAGTAGAATAGCTATAATCTTAGCTCGTCCAGTGAACTGAAACTTTTCTTGTTTTACCTCATTTATTATATGGTGTCCCATTGTTCTAAGTTTAGTTTTTATTTATAAATTACTATATCTACTCTTCTATTTGCTTTTCTATCTGCACTAGAAGTTATATCTCCATTATCATCGTGGTCAACTACTCCGATAGGAGTTAGGTTGTGCCCATCTACACCTTTGTCAGCTAAATATGCGATTACATTTTTAGCTCTATCCATAGCCAATGCTTCAGCTCCTTCTTCAGTAGCTGTATAGCCTGTATGTCCTTCTATTTTCGCTTTGTAAGTAGGATTGGATGTCAAGTAGTTAGCGATTTGATCCAACGAACTAAAAGAAGAACTTTTAATCTCTTTTCTGTTTGGCACTCCTTTAAATTCTACTTTAGCTATAGCTGCTAGAATCATTTGTTTCTCTTCATCTGTACCAGGGAAAGAGTGTAGTCCTATACCTTCCAAGCTGATAACATCTTCATCAGAATGACTATTATGACCATCTTGATCAGAATCGGGTGCATATTCAAATGCATCTCCTTTTGCCAAAGATTTCACGTAGTGAGTTACTTTCCATCTTTCTTCAGGGCTAAGTAAGAATGCGTGTGGCCCCATCAATCCTTTACCGTAGGTAATTACGTGATAGATTTTACCTTCCGGTAAGTTTTGGATGTAGTCAGAAGTATATCCAGGCCAAGCAGGAGCTGGCATCTTTTTTCCTTTAAATATAGGTCCATCATTTTTACCTTTTTTACCGTGACAGTGCCAGCAGTTAATATCATACAATGCTTTACCATCTTCTACATTTGCTTTTGTAGCAGCTATTGTAGGCATGTTTGTAGCACTTGCAGTGTACCCTTGAGCATTGTTCTCAAATCCATAATTAAATGCTAATTGACCTCTAGCTACAGTTCCATTAACAGGAAGACGCATCGTCATGTTATTTGGATTATAAGTTACTCTATCCTCTTCTTGAGAAAATGGCTCATATGCATCTGAAACATACATTTGAGGAGCATACTCTATTCCAGTTCTGTTTCCAGAACTCGTACAAGACACCATACTAATTGCAGGTATCCCAAAGATTAATCCTAGTTTTAAAATATTATTAAGTTTCATCTTATTATTTAGTCATTAGTTGTTTAGCTTGACTTATCCAATCATCTCTTTCTATTCTACCAGGGAAATAGTTTGTTATTTCTTCGATAGCAGAAATAGTATCCGGAGTCATTTTAGAAACTTGCTCAAATGTGAAAATACCAATACTATTCAGTGTTTCTTCATATTTTGGGCCTACGCCACTTATTAGTTTCAAATCATCTTTAGCACCGGATGCATCACCAAGTACAGATTTAATCAAGTTTAATTTATTCTCTTTTTCTTCATCACTCATCGCTTCAGCTTTTTCTTTTTTAGCTGGTTTTGATGGAGCAGGAGCAGAAGTTTCAACATTTGATGAAGAACTCATTTTAGCTAACTCTTCTTCTGATGTATCTGAAGTATTAAAAGGAGTTACAGAACCGTTAACACCAATAGCACCTTCTTCTTTAAGAATAGAATGAATTTCAGAAGAAGAAAGAGTTTGTTCTTCTGCATTATCTATAGCCAACAACATCTTGTCGTCAGTTTGATTTCTATCCAAAAGATCTTCTCTGATACCTTGAATCATTCTACTACGAGCAAAGAACATTATTACCATCCCAAAGGCTGTAAATAATATAGTAAGCTCAAACATCACAGGAATGAAACTTGTAAATAGCTTGATGTCTTGTGGTTTTCCACCAATAATCATAGGCCAATCTACCACGTTCATAGAAAATGCAAGAGTAAATCCGGTAAGTGTACCTAAAAGTCCACAGATGAAAGCACCTACAGTAAGGTTGGTTCTACTATACCCAAGCTTGTGATCTAAGTGATGCACAGGGAATGGGGTGTAGCAATCAAATATTTTTACACCTTTAGCTCTTAGCTTATCTACAGCATGTAGAAGCTTATCAGAGTCATCAAATGTTCCAACAGTAAACTGTTTATTGTCTAATAATATACTTTTATCAATCATATTACTCTTTGTCTTTAATAATGGTTTTAACCTCAGCCATATTAATCACTGGCATAAACTTAGCAAATAGGAAGAAACAAGTGAAGAACAAACCAAATGTTCCTAAGAATATTCCTACCTCTACCCAAGATGCGTGGTACATAGCCCAACTACTTGGAAGGAAATCTCTATGTAGAGAAGTTACGATAATTACGAAACGCTCAAACCACATTCCGATATTTACGATAATTGAAATAACAAAAATGAACCAAGGTGTAGTTCTAGCCCATTTACTCCAGAATACTTGAGGAGCCATAAGGTTACAGAACATCATCGTCCAGTAAGCCCAAGCATATGGTCCAAACATTCTGTTTGCAAAAGCATACTGCTCATATTCATATCCAGAATAAGCTGCAATAACAAACTCTGTAATATATGCTACACCAACGATAGAACCCGTAAGAAGAATAACCTTCGTCATTGCTTCTAAGTGCTCAGTAGTAATATAGTTTTCATAGTTCATCACGTGACGAACTATAAGAAGTAGAGTAAGTACCATACCAAATCCAGAGAAAATCGCTCCGGCAACGAAGTATGGAGGGAAGATAGTCGTATGCCATCCAGGAATTACAGAAGTCGCAAAGTCCATAGATACAATTGTGTGTACAGAAAGTACAAGTGGAGTAGAGATACCCGCAAGTATAAGTGCTACAACCTCATATCTAGACCAAGACTTAGCAGATCCATTCCATCCCATAGCAAAGAAACCGTACCAAAACTTACGAGCCTT
>JBMYYN010000101.1:0-7051 GCA_049609445.1 Bacteroidia bacterium
ATTTACTGCTTTCTCATCTTCACAATCGTAAGCATTTTTTGCGATAAGTTTAAATGCATAATTTCCATATTCAGTAAATCGATGTGCGTGAATCAACTGCTCTGATTGCTTCACATCGTCCAAATGCCACTCTACTTGAGATGCATTAGAACTTGAATTATTCACGTGAAGAAGGAATGGAATTTTGCAACTTATGGTGTCATTGTAGGTGAAATTTGCTTTAGGTGGTTCCAATACAGAAATGTATGCAGTCTTAGTAATTTCTGCTTCGCAGTCTTCGCTTTGCTTGACACTTAATTTTACTGAATACGTGCCTGGAGTTGTGTAGTTATGCGTAACATGGTAACCATTAGCCTTGGTTCCGTCACCAAAATCCCAGCTAGATACTAATCCTGAAGGATTTGTGAGGTTTGTGAATAGTACTTCCGCGGGATTACATACATTGACTTCATCTGCTTCAAAATCAGCGAGAATTGCACCTATTTTTACATATCCAATTTCTTGTTTCCCAATACTACATCCGTTGTCAGTGGTTATTACCAGGCTAACATTGTAGGTTCCTAGTTTTGTGTATGTATGCTTTGGATTCTTGTCTGTACTAGTGCTTCCATCTCCAAAAGTCCACAAGTATCTGTCTGATGGTTTCGTCTTTAAGGACTTATCCGTAAATGATATTTCAAAAGGTCCAATACAATTGTTCCTTCTCGAGCTTGTAAAATTGATGTCTGGGATTCTGTCTACTTCTACGTAATTGTTAATACTCGTTTTGTCCTCACAATTATTGGAATCAATAACCAGTAGTGATACATTAAATCTACCATCCGTTCTATAGGTATGTGAAGGATTGTCAGACACCAAAGTGTTCCCATCACCAAAATCCCATAATACTTTCTTAAATGCGGCGTCCCCTTCTATACTATTGTTGTTAAAGTCTACCTTCAAAGGGGCACAACCGAATAGGGGAGAACCACTTAGATTAGCAACAGGGTTTTTAAATACCGTTATATACGATTTTTTGGTTTCGAGAGATTTTTTACCCGTACTATCTGTTATTTCTAGGCTGATGGTATACTTTCCTGGCTTATAGAATATTGCTTGAGGATTTTTATGTACGGATACATTTCCATTTCCAAAAGACCAGCGGTATCTTAAGTTTGAACCTATACTCGCATCCGAAAATTCAATCGTGACAGGACTACACCCTTCTGTGATATCGGAAGAGAAGTCTGCAACTATCTGAGCACCTGCGTTTTGTATAAACAATGCAGTGATAGTAAATAGAAGAATTCGAAGTCGAGTCAAAACTGAATGGCTAGTACACAAATCTACAGTAAATAGACGACTATACTTATAATAACGTTGCCCCAGGTGTGGAACTTTTGACGTAGCCATGATCTATTTTCAGAGATTTGCCTTCTGCTGCCTTTTTTGCCAGTTGATCACAGATTTCATTTTCAGGAACCCCACTGTGACCTTTTACCCAGTGAAATTGAATGTTGTAGTGAGGATATGCATTAAGGAAACGTCTCCACAGGTCCGGGTTTGCCTTATCTTTGAAACCTTTTTTCTCCCAACCAAAAACCCACTTCTTTTCTACAGCATTGATTACGTATTTGGAGTCTGAAAAAATGTTAATCTTCATACTACGAGCAGAATCATTGAGAAGTCTTAGAGCTTCTATGACAGCAAGGAGTTCCATCCTGTTATTGGTGGTCATTTCGTACCCTTGGCTAGCAGTTTTACGCTTACCCTTGTACTTTAGTACAATTCCATATCCACCGGGTCCTGGATTTCCAAGTGAACTACCATCTGTGTATATGTCTATTTGTTCCAAGGGAGTTTGTCTTCTTGTTTGAGTTTCAATAAATCTGCAACAATAAAGTTGCTACCTCCTACAAAGATAAATGACTCATCTTCATTGTCTTGGACCTGTTTGTAAACTTTTTCTAAAGCATTCTCTAATGTACTGTGAGAAACACCTGATTTTACATCAAAAAGTTCATTTGCTTCGTCTGCATCCATTCCTCTAATTACATTTGGTTTGACAAAGTGATATGCTTCTCCTTTGGGAAGAAAGGGTGATATGCTGCTGACTTCTTTTCCTTTTACAAAACCTAAAACATAGTATGGCTTTAGGCCAAGATCTTTGATTTGCTTTGCGATAAGACTGAATCCTTCTTCATTGTGGCCTACGTCACAAATAACTCTGGGGTGGTCAGAAATAATCTGCCATCTTCCAAAAAAATTGGATGTTGTTCGAACAGTTTGTATTCCATTATCAATTTTCGCCTTCTCAGCAGGTAGTATGTGATCTAGAATCTTAACGCATCTCAACGCAGTTCCTATATTCCATTGTTGGTGAATTCCAGCTAGGTCCGTCTCAAAACCTTTATCATCGTAGTAGGAGAGAGGAGATTCTTCTTTATTAGCTTTTTCGATAATCACTTCTAATGGCTTCTTATCAATATGACCAACTACCACAGGTGTCTTTTTCTTTATTATTCCGGCTTTTTCTCCAGCGATTTGTTCTAGAGTGTCTCCGAGCATGTCTTTGTGATCATAGCCGATCGACGTGATGATGCTTGCAAGTGGATTTATGATATTAGTACTGTCTAGTCTACCACCTAGGCCAGTCTCGATGATAGCTATATCTACCTTGTTATCAGCAAAATATGTGAATGCCATAGCAACAGTGATTTCAAAGAATGAAGGCTGGATGGATTCAATCAAATGACTGGTTTTAGCAACGAAATTGGTGACAAATTCTTTGGAGCATAATTCGCCATTTACCTTTATTCTCTCTCTGAAATCTACCAAATGAGGAGAAGTGTATAAACCCACCTTGTATCCGTTTGATTGGTAAATGGACGATAGAATATGAGAGGTAGAACCTTTTCCATTGGTTCCTGCTACGTGTATACTTCTAAACTTATTTTGAGGATTGTCTAATGCCTCGCATAGTTTAATAATGTTGGTAAGGTCTTTCTTGAAAGCAGATTTACCTATGCGTTGGTACATAGGTAACTTTGCATATATGTACTCAAGCGTTTGCTCGTAGTTCACGAAGGATTACTGAAGTTTGAAAGTAAAATTGATATATCCACAACCACCAGTTGAGTTACTGATATTTGTGAATTTGAATTTCTTCAAAGCTGCGATTGCACGTTGTCTAAGTTGCAGGTTTGTGCTTGTATTTGGATCTCTGTTAGGTGCATATTTGATACTAGATGGAATCACAGTTCCGTTCTTGTCTACACACACTTTTAGTCTAATAACACCGGCTTCTTGAACACCACCTTGTGGTTGCGACATTTTAGCTACTTTGAAACCTCCAATACCACCAGAAATTCCAGTCCCGATAGATGGTCCATCACCTTGTGTTCCTTGGCCACCATTTCCATCATGATGCCCATCTGGTGTACCGTCAGGATTTCCTTTATATCCACCTTTCCCATCTCCACCTTTTCCGTCTCCGCTATCATCATTTCCGCCTTTACTCGAACCTGGGAATAGTCCACGTTTGTCCACCTTCTTAGGTTCTTTGACAGGATCCTTAACAGGATCTTTTGTTGTTTCTTTAGGATCTGTTTTGGTTGGTTTCTTGTCTACCGGTTCAGTTTTCTTTACTTCAGGTGCATCAGATACATCACTTGTTTCTTGATGCTCAGGTACATATTCTTCTTCCTCTACAGGTGGAGTGTATGCTTCATCTCTAGATGCACTGTTATCTGATCCTCCATCATCCGGATTTCCTAGACTTACGGCTACTCCTCCAGATTCTAAATCTTCTGCCTGGACCTCGCTGCAACCGTTCATTAGTCCCATGACAATAAGTAGAATAATCAATAAAGCGATGAAGGTAATAGTACCAACTAATGCTTTCTTATCTTCTTCTCTACTTATATCTATCATGGCTATACTTACTTTTAACGTTTAGCTGCATCCAGTGCCAAGACTACTTTGGCTCCTTCTTTGTCTGCAAGCATCACGACATTCATCACATCTTCATAACGAATATCTTTATCTCCTCGTATACTTACAGTTGCATTACTGTTTCCTTTTAATACCTGTCTAAGGTCAAAAGGTAAACGGTCATACGTAGTTTTTTTATCATTTACGGCATAGTTTAGGTTTTTGTCTACCGAAACCACAATAGTTTCACTTACTGTGCTTACATCATTTACACCTTTTGGAAGAACCAGTTTCAAAGCTGGATCTTTGACTACAGAACTTATAATGATAAAAAATATAAGCAACAGAAATACAATATCCGTCATACTTGACGCATTGAATTCAGTGTTTACTTTACTATTTTGTCTTAAGTTCATAGGTTATGCTGGCTCGTGAAGTATATCAAGGAATTCTACCGAAGAAGCTTCCATTTTATACACGACTTTATTGATCATATTAGAAAGTAGGTTGTAAGCGATATAAGCAAAAATACCTACAACAAGTCCTGCCACAGTAGTCATCATCGCCTCACCAATACCTCCACTTAATAGGTCCGCAGTGATTTGCTGTCCACTGTCTTGCATTTGGTTGAATGTACGAATCATTCCGGTCACAGTACCCAAGAAACCAAGCATTGGAGCTGCTCCAGAAATAGTAGCCAATAGAGCCATACCTTTTTCAAGTTTGTATACTTCTAGTTTACCTACATTTTCTACTGCAACACTGATATCTTTCAATGGCTTTCCAATTCTTGAAAGACCTTTTTCAATCATAAGAGCAATAGGAGTAGCCTTATCATGGCATAATCTGATAGCACCTTTAAGGTCACCATCCAATACCATCTCCTTAATTCCTCCCATAAACTTATCATCTAGTTTACCCGCTTTTTTTATAGTAAGGTATCTCTCGATACATAGATAAATAGCAATAACAAGGAGAATCCCAATTGGAATCATCACAACACCACCTTTCCATATCAGATTCAAAACATCTAGAGCACCTCCAGTAGAAGTCTCAGTTGCACTTAGTGTATCTGATGCTGCAGTTCCATCATTTGTAACTATTTGAAGAAGAATACTCATTTTTATTTCTGTTTAATAACTAAGTTTTGGTCTATTTTATTTTGAATAAGCTTTTTATATTCGATTGCAAGCTCTTCGTTTGAGAATGAAATTATAAATACTTCGTGTCCTCCGTCAGTATTTACTCCTGCAGTAGCGTGCTTATATTTTCCGATCAGAGAGTTTAGTAATTGAGACGCCTCGACTTCAGAATTTGATTCGGCATATATAGCATATTGCGGGATATCCGATACTATTGGCAAGGTTTCTTCTATCTCGTTTATAGCTTCCCCTGGAATATCAGTAGGAGCGGAGGAAGGTGTATCCAATACTGATGCGATTTGCTTATCATGACCTAAGTCAAATTGTGCATTGTTTTCAAAATTGAATAAAGCAATTGCCATAGAAACTAAGAAAAGTATCCCAAGTGTGTTGACTACCCAAAGTCCATTATACTTCTTTTGACGTCCAGTAGGAGTTTCAGTCTTTTTGTCTAAACGTCTTTGCTGAAGCTCTTCAAACCTACGTTGATTCTCATTTCGTTTCTGAACAAGTACTGGAGTGTCTATCTCTTCTACTTTCTTGGATTCTTCTTTCACAATAGGATCAATTTTTTGAGATGGAGTTGAATCTACCGTTGATTGTGGTTGAATCACATTCTGTGGTTTTATTAGTCTAAGTTTAGGTAGACCAAAAGACTCCTGTGAGAAGTTCGATGCTAATTGAGGTACGAATATTAATTTATCTTCTTGTGTGTAATAAAAAGTACCTACCTCATCTATTTCAGCATTTCGTTGAGACCTCAATAAGTCCCAAAGACCTGAAATGTACTGATTGACCTTAGTCAACCCTAATTCATATGTGCAGCTGTTGACACTACTTACATGATTTGCTAGTAAACCATCGTTGTTTTGTATTTGACCATTGAAAGTCAATACCTGTCTTTTTGGTAAAGCATAGTTGGCCACCTCATTGCGTTCTGCTTCTTTATCATTGACCACAAACGCTCCAAATCCGGGTAGGACTACGCAGCTATGCTTGTAGAGTAAAAATGATATTTCTTTTGCCAAGTTCATTCAATTGCAATATTAACATTTAGGCAGTCAAATTTCTAAAAAAGATTACAGAGAAAAAGTAACGCCTGCTAAGACATTTAACCCTTGAGCTCTATAGTTGTTCCAGATTTCATATCTCTGGTTTAGAATGTTATTTACATTCACGAAACCTGAAATATTCTTTTTGTAGCGGTATTCCATTCCCACATTCACATCATTGATAGCATCTAAACTGTATGTGTCTCCTCTTAGGTCTCTTGCTTTACGACTACTTGTAGCGAAGTACCCTCCATTTATATAAATCTTATCTGCTAGTCTTATAGTTGCAAATGCAGCAGCATCGTAAGAAGGTAGATGCCAAGCTTCAGCTTCACTATTTGTTTTATAAGAGTAAACATTTCCTCTAAATCCAATGTCAAGGTTTTGATTTACATCAAATTTCATTTCTCCTGAAAAAGTAAACCTCACCATATCGTCGTATACCATCGTGAAATTGCGAAGTTCGTTGGTGTCAGAAACAAACAAATATTGGTCTGAGATAATCTCGTGTTGCAGCTTTATACCGTATTCAACAAATCTTTTGAAACTACCGTTCATACCACCATAGAATGTCCATGCATATGGATTCTCATAGCTTAGATTATTTCCTAAAAATAGATTTTCGTAGCTTAATGTCTTAAGTGTGTTTTTTTGTAGCTCACCTGTCACACCAGCATATGCCCTGAGTATCTTAGGCACTAGGTAGGTTTCTCCACGTAGATAAAGACCAGGGAAAATTTCATTGGTGTTCGAATCATTAAGGTAGTTAATATTAAGTCCTACGTCTACAGTGTACTTTTTATAATCAAATTCGTAATAACAAAACCGACTTAGCAACGGACGGACTAACATCTTTGAACTTTAAAGGTGTGTCCAAAACAGAACAAGACAACTATACATTTATTTCGGTGGAGTTATGAAGTTAGGAGTTTGCATACCATATCG
>JBMYYN010000102.1:0-7038 GCA_049609445.1 Bacteroidia bacterium
CCGGGAGTAGTGAAGCTTGCAACACTGCTGGACCAAGTGTATGTAGATGGTACCCCTTTAACTATCGACGAGCTCAAACTAAGTGACTCAGATTGGCACACAGACGTGCTAGAAGTAGATATAGACACTTGCAGCTGAGCAAAACTTTGATATCCCAACAGTAGGATAAATATTAATTGGATAGTTCTCATGTTTTACAAATAGACCCAAACAAGTCGATAAAAGTTGCCTTTTAGAGTAAAAAAGAAATCATGTTTTCAAATGTTACTAATAAGTTATCCTAAATGCCGTCAAGTAGCTTAGAAATTTTATTTTTGCAGGCTTTAAACGGAAAAACATAAAATTAGTTTAACAAATTATGGGACAATTTATGATATACATGCCAATAGTAATGGCAGTTTTAGGTCTACTTTACATGGCTACAAAACGTGGCTGGGTAATGAAACAAGATGCTGGAGACGGCAAAATGAAAGAAATAGCTGATCACATCTATGAGGGTGCTTTAGCATTCTTAAAAGCTGAGTACAGGCTACTAACTTTCTTCGTAATCGGAGCTTCAGTAGTACTTGCAGGTGTTGCATTCGTAGTACCTACTACGCATTACCTTATCATTCCAGCATTTATCATAGGTGCTGTATTCTCTGCTTTAGCAGGAAATATGGGTATGAAAATAGCGACTAAGACTAACGTAAGAACAACTCAAGCAGCTAAGACTTCATTGCCAAACGCACTTAAAGTTTCTTTCGGTGGTGGTACTGTGATGGGACTTGGTGTTGCAGGACTTGCAGTATTGGGACTTACTTTATTGTTCATATTATTCTTCAATCAGTTTATGGGAGGAAAATGGACCAATGTTGCTGATATGACAATCGTACTTGAGACATTAGCAGGATTTTCTCTTGGAGCTGAGTCTATTGCACTTTTCGCTCGTGTGGGTGGAGGTATATACACAAAAGCTGCAGACGTAGGTGCTGACCTCGTAGGTAAAGTAGAAGCAGGTATTCCTGAGGATGATCCTCGTAACCCAGCTACTATTGCTGATAACGTAGGTGATAACGTAGGTGACGTTGCAGGTATGGGTGCTGATTTATTTGGCTCATATGTGGCAACAGTACTTGCGGCTATGGTACTTGGAAATTATGTGATCACTGACATGGGTGGTTCTATTGATGATATTTTTGGAGGTATTGGTCCTATCCTACTGCCAATGGCAATTGCAGGAGCAGGTATCATCATCTCTATCATAGGTACTTTCCTAGTGAAAATATCTAGCAACGATGCTAAAGAAAACGAAGTGCAAAAAGCACTTAATATTGGAAACTGGACTTCTATCATCCTTGTATTGGTAGCTTGTTTCGGATTGGTAAAATGGATGCTTCCTGATACTATGACTATGAACTTCTTCGGAGAAGGAGCTAAAGAGATCTCTTCAATGAGAGTATTCTTCGCTACAGTAGTAGGTCTTATCGTTGGAGCAGCTATTTCTTCTTTCACTGAATATTACACTGGACTTGGTAAAAAGCCAATCCTTAAAATAGTTCAACAATCTAGTACAGGAGCTGGTACTAATATCATTGCTGGTCTTGCCACTGGTATGATTTCTACATTCTCTTCTGTATTGTTATTTGCTGCAGCTATCTGGGCATCTTATGCATTCGCAGGATTTTATGGTGTTGCACTTGCTGCATCAGCTATGATGGCTACTACAGCTATGCAACTGGCAATTGATGCTTTCGGTCCTATCGCGGATAACGCAGGAGGTATTGCTGAGATGAGTGAGCAAGAGCCTATCGTAAGAGAGCGTACTGACATCCTTGATTCAGTAGGTAACACTACTGCAGCTACAGGTAAAGGATTTGCTATTGCTTCTGCTGCTTTGACTTCATTGGCCCTATTTGCTGCTTATGTTACGTTTACAGGTATAGAAGGTATCAATATCTTTAAAGCTCCAGTTTTGGCGATGTTATTCGTAGGTGGTATGATTCCAGTAGTATTCTCAGCACTTGCTATGAATGCTGTAGGTAAAGCTGCAATGGAAATGGTGTATGAAGTAAGACGTCAGTTTAAAAGTATCCCTGGAATTATGGAGGGTACAGGCAAACCAGATTACGCAAAATGTGTAGATATCTCTACTAAAGCTTCTCTTAAAGAAATGATGCTTCCAGGTATCCTTACTATCGGTTTCCCTATAGCTGTTGTGTTAATTGGTAAATTGGTATACGGAGATAACAATCAACTTGTAGCTGAGATGTTAGGTGGCTATATGGCTGGTGTGACTGTATCAGGTGTACTTTGGGCTATTTTCCAAAACAACGCTGGAGGTGCTTGGGACAACGCTAAGAAATCATTTGAAGCTGGTGTTGAAATTAATGGAGAGATGACGTACAAAGGTTCTGATGCTCACAAAGCAGCTGTAACTGGAGATACTGTTGGAGATCCATTTAAAGATACTTCTGGTCCTTCTATGAATATTCTTATCAAGCTTACTTGTCTAATTGGTTTGATCGTTGCTCCTATGTTGGGAGGAGGTCATTCAGGTGATGAGGACAAAGCTTGCTGCACAGCTGAAGAAAAAGTAGCTCACGAAAGTGCTTGTAAGAAAGAAGCTCACGGAGATTGTGATTACAAAGCTGAAGCTAAGAAAGCTTGCTGCTCAAAAGAACAAATGGCTGCTCACAAGGCTTCTTGTGACAACGATGTAGAAGACCACGCTGGATGCTGCAAAGCTGAAGGTGCAGAAAAAGCTGCAGAAGCAGTTGAAGCTGCAATAGATGAGACAATAGAAGAAACTGCTGATGCAGTAGACGCTGCTGTTTCTCACTAAAAAACAAAATATGTACAAGCTAAACCTTATTCTTCTTTCTATGAAGAAACAGTGCGTCTCACTGTTTAAAGGTTTAGCTTGTCTTTTTTTTATCATAGGAGTTACGGCATTTCAAATAGATACTAACCACTCCTCTTCTACTCTACTGGAAGAAAATGATGGTAGCCGACTAGTGACTCTACACTCTGATGAATTTGACTTATTCAGCAACAGAGTTTATCGTCAATTGAGCTATAGTTCTGACCAAGATACAATCAGTCCTGAGGCTTTGTCTAAAGCCTTAAGAGGCTATATGTACCTCAAACATACTCAAGCTCTCCAAGACAGTCAATTCTTAACTATCATAGATTTTTCAAAGCACTGCAACAGCAAACGAATGTGGGTCATTGATATGGACTCTAAGTCAGTGGTGATCAATGAATGGGTAGCTCATGGAGCCAAGACTGGAAATGAATATGCTAAGTATTTCAGCAATAGACATAGTAGTCATAGAAGCTCGTTAGGGTTCTATACAACTGGAGGACTTTACTATGGTCGTAAGAACCTTTCTCTAAAACTTAATGGTTTAGAAAAAGGGTATAATTCCAATGCATTTGCTCGTGGAGTAGTCATACACGGTGCTAACTATATCAGCGAAAGCATCGTCAATAGAAATGAGCGAATTGGGAGAAGCTTTGGTTGCCCTGCTGTTTCACAAAAAGCAAACAAAAAATTAGTCAACACCATCAAAGGAGGTAATTGTCTTTTCATATACTATCCTTCTCCTGATTATCTTGCAAAATCAGAAATACTGAACGGTAATCTCTACATTACTGTTGATGACTTAAGCATATAGTCATTTATTTCTGCTCATATTTGTATCTAAGCTAATGGTACAAATCAAAAAAATCCTACTCGTATTTTTCGTTGTCATTGGTTTCTTAAGCTCTTGTACCCCAGAACCAGAAATCGTTGTAGAAGTAAAAGAAGAAATGATTCTCACCAAAGGAGAATTTGCAAAAGTACTTCAAGACCAATTTGACAAGACAACTACAATATACTGTCAAGACAACCTACCTTATACTGACACGCTTAAGGCATTTTATGCTTCTAGAGACTTTGACCCTTTGTGGTGGAATGCCCTCATAGGTGATAGTACTTCTTGGGATGACCTGCGTAAAACTATTGCTTACTCTACGTCACATGGAATGGACTCCTTGTACTATTCCTTAGGATTAGTAGACTACTACAGACGTGAAGCCGTGAAGGATACCATAAAAGGGAATATATATAATATTCTAGCTGAGTTAGAACTGATCGTAAGCAATAACCTTCTCAGGATGTACTCTGACATAGCTAATGGAAGAAGTGACCCTAAAGAAGTTTATGGGTACACCTACATGCTACCTCGAAACAATTTAAAAGAACTTGATTACTTCACATTCTTGGAAGAAAAGGACAAGACTGGATACTTGGACAAGGTGCATTACAATGATACGACCTATCAAGAGCTGCTAAAAGTGATGGATTACTACATCCAAAAGAAAAAACAAGATCAATCTTCTGCAATCAATTTCTCGGACTTTCCTAAAATAGAGGTAGGTGATACTGCAGATGTAATTCCCCTTATAATAGCAAAGTTAAAATTGAGAAATTTACCGGATAGTAGCATCCAAAACGTTTCTGACACTTCTGTATATACTAAAGAGCTTGAAAAACACATCAAACAACTTCAAGAGAAATATAGCCTTACACCAGATGGCATAATGGGTTACAAAACCTACAAAATAATCAACGCATCTCCTTCCCATAAAATAAACAAAGTAAAGGCTAACCTCGAAAGACAACGCTGGTTTACAAAACCGGATGAAAAGCCTTTTGTATATATCAATCTACCTGAATACATGGTTGACCTACATTGGGAAGATAGTGCCAAGTCTATGAAGGTGTGTATAGGGAAAAATCTACCTGACAACTATGATGCAATGGTCAAGGAATACACGGATAGTGGATGGTTGTATAAACTTCCAAAAAATATGGAAACACCTCAGATAGCTAGTAAAATATCATACTTGGTTATCAATCCGACTTGGACAGTGCCCTATAGTATCATCCGTAGAGAGATGTGGTGGAAGCTGGTACGTGACCCTACATATCTGAGTAGCAAAGGTTTCAAAGTATACAGAGGTAAACAAGAAATAGATGGCGACACAATACAATGGAGCAAAATCAATAAGAATAAGATCCCGTATACGATAGTGGAAAACCCTGGTCCCAAAAACTCGCTTGGAACAGTTAAGTATATTTTTTACAATCCATTTTCGATATATCTACACGACACCCCAAATAAAAGGGCCTTTAAGCGTACGCAAAGAGCTGTCAGTCACGGATGTGTAAGGTTAGAAGAGCCAATACTATTCGGTGAGTTCTTGATGCAAAATTCCAAAGAATTTGATTCCGACGATTTTCGAATAATGATGGGCAAAGAACCACTTGACCCTGATCGACTGGAAGAATATGACCCCCTAGATTCTTTGGCCACTATACAACCCTTAGACACTACTAGGATGATTCGACTTGATAAGACGATGCCTGTCTACTTAGACTACCGCACCATCTATTTTGACAAAGAATGGGGGCTACACTATGGCTATGACATCTATGATCAGAACAAGCTCATCTTGAAAGAGATGGAACGGATGTAATCATGAAGACTTACTTAAGTATTATTCTAATTTCTTTTTCTTGCTTTGGATTTGCTCAAAATCATTTGGAATCCATGAAAATATCTGTTAATTCTGGCATCACAATGCTGCAAGGTGATATCGCCAGCTCTTTAGGTCAAATGATAAAACTGGACCTAAAGAAACAGTACACATCAAACTTAGACGTGGGATATGTCCTATCAATAGGAACGTTTAAGGGCGTTAAAGCTTCCCAAGTACGAGCTACATCATATACTTTTAAAAACCAGGTAAAATCCTTCGCAATGAGTGTTGGTTATAATTTCTATTTTATGAAGAATAAAAGACTTAGGGCTTCTGCTTCATTGGCTTCCGCTGTAATTTGGAGCAATGTAAACGGTAATTTTTATGATCAAAATGAAGCTAACAAAATGTATCTCTTATGGGGAGATTCCTACTTCAGTCCTGAATACGAATATGGAATATTAGTAGATGCCACTGTTCAATATAAAGGTATGAATTTATCAATTAACCCTGTTATATCTTTAGGATACCAAGTATCTAATAAAATTGAAATGGGATTATCATTTACCAAAGCTTTCACCAATACTGACAATTTAGATGCCTACAGCTTCCCTACTTGGAGCAATAACGGGTTAGATTCTTATACTTTTCAAGGAGTATTTATAGGATATACCCTATAGAAAAAAGCCCCTCATATTTCTACGAGAGGCTTTAAACATTACTAAAAGCTAAGTATATAGTTTTGAGACATCACGGTCTTCAGTATTTATATTTTTCCTATCAATATTCCTGCAGAAACTGTTCTAAGGTCAGGTCCTTCATTTGCTTTGAAGATACTCTCAGGGAAGTACTTCCCGTAAAGAACAATATTCTTATATCCAAACTGGACCTCATACCCTACTCTAAAGTCCTGTAGGCCATAGTCATCCTCTGTTTTTACCTTTCCTTTTCCTTTGTCATCCCATACTTTCTTTTGGTGACTTCCTATCAGGTATCCCAAGTTAGCTCCACCTGAGATGTAGATATTCTCATTAGAATGTTTAGGTGAAAATTTAAAGTTCAACATCACAGGTACAGTAAGGTACTGAGTTACTAATTTGTTCTTTTTGTAATCCCGAGCTGATGCTACTAGCATCAATGGTACTGAATCCGTCTGTAAATCGATGTCATTTTTGAAACGATAGTTATTATAATCTATTCCCACACCGTAAACCAATCGGATTTTACCCTTGTATAGATTCATTGCCTGTGTCACAATTTTCCAATCAAAATTAATCGACTTACTAGCATCTAAGTTCATGGTACTATACCCTGCATCTGTTTCTAATTTACCATCTTTATTCATCAGGTTATTTAGACCAAGTGCAAAATTGTTCCAACTCGTTTCTATGAATTCTGGTTCAGGGTTCTCCTCCTCTTTCACTTCCTCTTTGAACTTTTTCATAAGCTCTTTTAAGTCCGCTATATCTTTAGCATCATCACTATCTTCTCCTTCTAAATCAACAATAGCATCTACTTCTTCTTCCC